>NZ_RQYL01000020.1 GCF_003860125.1 Fretibacterium sp. OH1220_COT-178
CGCTCACGCTCCTCCGGGGCCTTGTCGATCATGTCGTACGCCGTGAAATCCGCCCACTTCTGAGTCGAAAGACACTTCGTGATCGCCGCCGTCAGCGATGTCTTGCCGTGGTCGATGTGACCGATCGTTCCGATGTTCAGGTGCGTCTTGCTCCGCTCGAACTTCTCCTTCGCCATCTCCGATTCCTCCCAAATTGAAAGATGTTTCGTTCAGGGGGTTCGGTTTCAGAAGCTGCGCTTCGATGACAGCGATGCCCCCAACTGATTGCCTATTTTAACAAAAAAAGGCTCTTTGCGCATTCCGGACAAAAAACTATCGAGAACACAAAAAAGTCCGGAAAGACAGAGCGCTTCCGGACCCGATATCTCGGTGGAGCCGACTTCCGGACTCGAACCGGAGACCCCATCCTTACCATGGATGTGCTCTACCTACTGAGCTAAGTCGGCACAAAAATGGTGGTGGAAGTTGGATTTGAACCAACGTAGGCTCTCGCCGACAGATTTACAGTCTGTTGCCATTGACCACTCGGCCATTCCACCACTTTACGCTGTGTTGCGACTGGAGCCGGCGATCCGACTTGAACGGACGACCTGCTGATTACAAGTCAGCTGCTCTACCAACTGAGCTACACCGGCAAACCGAGCCTCAGCCCCACCACAGTACAGTCAGGCATTCTACAGAGACTCGTGTATTCTGTCAAGAGGCATCAAGGCCTTTCTCACAAAACCTGGGTCATCGCCAGGCAGAAAAATGCGGCGGACAAAACGCTGACGGGCACCGTTACGAAGAGCAGCCCTGAAAAGATACGTTCCCGCTCTGCCTCGTATAGACTCATATAGAGATGGAACGGCTTCAGAAAAGGGAGGACGCCGCCATGAGCGCTTTCAGGGATGCTTCGATGTGCTCGCGGACCAGCCGCTCGGCCCCATCGGGATCGCCGCCGATCATCGCATCCAGCAGAGCGATATGCTCTTCGAAGGCCCTTTCCTCCCGCCCCTTGCGCAGGTAGGACAGGACGTGAAATTGATCGATATAGTCCTCCAGCTGCCCCAGGAATCGCTTGAGCCAACGGTGCTCCACCAAGCCCAGCAGGCTCAGATGAAAATTGAACGACACATCGTCACCCGAGCACCGTTTGTTCCGAACCTCGTACTCCGAGATCGTCCTTCGACGAAGCGCCTCGAGACCGACGCGGTCCCCCTCCGCAACGATTCTGCGGACCAGGAAGCATTCCAGCACTTCCCGCAGCTCGTACATCTCCCGGATATCCCGGACACTCAGCCCCACAACGACGCATCCCTTGTTGGGGTAATGAGCGAGCAGCCTCTCGCTCTCCAGCTGCCGTATGGCCTCGCGTATGGGAGAGCGGCTGATCCCCAACAGCTCCACCAGCTCCCGTTCGACGATATGCTGGCCCTTTTTGAGGTACCCCGCCATGATTGCCTTTCTCAGAAACGAAAAGCATTTTTTTGTCGGGGGAAGGTCGCTTTTGATCAAATGCAACAGGTTCTCGGGCAAATCGCTCAAATCATAAACTCCTCCGGATCAATACGTCGGGCGCGGCGACCAGCGTACCGCACGGCTTCAAACTCCCGCCGGATCACACCGCAGCATAGCGGTTCATAAGGCATCCCGCCAGCAGTATTTCGCGCTCCTCCGCGTCCAGGCCGGGCAGCTTCAATTTGACGTCGATCCTGTTCAGCTTCCCCGTCTCATCCGGACGCAGGAGAAACGCGGCGATATCCTCCCTGCCCTCGCGGACCGCCGTTCGTATCCCGTGGAGGCAAAGCCAGTCCCCCACCCGAAACACATCTTCCGTTCCGGCCCCCGCGATAAGGGGGAGCATTCCCCAATTGACGAGATTGCTCCGGTACCTCTTGGTCGCGTAATCCAGCGCGACGTTGGCCTCGCCGCCCAGCATCTTCTGCGAGGAGGCGGCCTGTTCTCGGGCCGAACCGTCTCCCGGCTTGACGGCAAAAATCACGCTCCCCACCCCCGTTGCGTCCGCGTCGCATCCGGAGGCCCCCAAAAGATCGGAGAGTACGGGAGAAGGCATACCGCTTCGGCGCCCATGCTCGAGGGCCTGAGCCTCCTTGGCGCGCCCCACGTAGCGCGGATCCTTACGGGAGAGCGCGTACTCCGCCAGCCTCAAGGGATTCGAGCGCAGGGAGGACGTCTCTCCCGAGGGAATGAGTTCGTCCGTCGTCGTGACCGGATCCGTGATGACCGAGGCCACGAGCAGCAGACGATTCTCCGGCATCGGCGGAATTGCCGGCCAGGGCTTGATGTTGGGGCCATAAACCAACGGCTCCTCGGGCAGAGGACGACCGAAGCCGCGATAGACACGTGCGTCGTAAGGCGATCCGTCGAAGCGATAGGGCACCTCGCACAGCCGGTCCGCCATCTCCGTTGCCGGGGTGAGCACCCCTCCGTTCGCCGCTGTCGCGGCGATCGAGCGCGCGTCCATCAGGGCGACGAAGGAGATCTGCCCCTCGCCCGGCTTGGATCCCTCCCGGTTCGGAAAGTTGCGGGTCGTATGCCGGATGCTGAGCCCGTCATTGGCGGGGGTGTCTCCCGCTCCGAAACAGGGGCCGCAGAAGGCGGTCCGTACCGTCGCTCCCGCGAGCATCAGCTTTTCAATACTCCCGTTCCGCACCAGCTCCAGCCCCACCGGCTGGCTCGCCGGGTAGACGGAGAGCGCGAACTCTCCATTCCCGACGTTTTTCCCCTCCAGAATCTGTGCTGCGGCGACGACGTTTTCGAACGTCCCCCCCGAGCAGCCGGCGATGACCCCCTGATCCACCCGAAGGCGTCCGCCCTCGGCCTTTTTTCCGAGCGGGCTCGAAACGGGAAAGCCGAGCAGTTGCACGGCGTCCCGCTCCACCCTGTGCAGGATCTCCTCCGCATTGGCGTTCAGCTCCGCCACGGTGTAAACGTTGCTGGGGTGGAACGGCATCGCGATCATGGGCTCCACCTTGTCCAGCGCCACCGTTACGATCCTGTCGTACCAGGTCACCGGCTCGGGGTCCAACTGCCGGTACGCCTCGCCCCTTCCATGCCGCTCCAGGTAGCTCCGAACCCTGTCGTCCGTGCGCCATACCGAACTCCAGCATGCGGTCTCCGTAGTCATGACATCGATTCCCATGCGAAAATCCACGGAGAGCTCCGCCACGCCGGGCCCCACGAACTCCATGACGGCATTCTTGACGAACCCCTCGGAGAAGACCGCGCCGATGATCGCCAAGGCAACATCCTGAGGCCCGACTCCGGGCCTCGGCCTCCCGGTCAGGAAGATGCCCACCACATCCGGGGCGGGCATGTCGTAGGTCCTTCCCAGAATCTGCTTCACCAGCTCCGGACCGCCCTCCCCCACCGCCAGGGTCCCGAGCGCCCCGTAGCGGGTGTGGCTGTCCGATCCCAGGATCATCCGCCCGCACCCGGCGTACATCTCGCGCATGTACTGATGGATCACGGCCATGTGGGCGGGCACGAACTCCCCGCCGAACCTCCGCGCCGCCGAGAGCCCAAAGGCATGATCGTCCTCGTTGATCGTCCCGCCAACCGCACAAAGACTGTTGTGGCAATTGGTGAGCACGTAGGGAACCGGAAACTCCCCGAGACCGCTCGCCAATGCCGTCTGGATGATGCCGACGTAGGTGATGTCGTGGGAGGTCAGCGCATCGAACCTCAGGCGCAGATTGCGCGCATCCCCGTCCTTGTTGTGGTCGGCGATGATCCGCCTCGCAATCCCTCCGTTCCGGGCCTTCGCTTTATCCCCGAGGTTCGTGGAATCCCTGCCCAGGGCGGGCAACCCCAGCGAAGCCAGCCGCCCGTCGACCGATTTCGCGTTGCAGGCCTCCGCCGCATCGAGCAATAGCTCCCCCCGAACCAAAAAGCCGCCGTCCTTATGCAATCCGATCATAGGAGCCCCCCTGTCCTGCAAACGGCATCAGAGCCGAATGATCCCCAAAAGCACCCCGGCACACAGCATCAGGAGGGAGATGGAGATGAGCCACTTGAAGCTGAATCGAATGTGCTCCTTCAGCTCCACATCCACAAGCCCGATGGCAAGATACGTCGCCGGGACCAGGGGGCTGATCATCAGGCCGACGTTCTTTCCGATGATCATCGTCAACCCGGTGTTGAGGGGCGTCACGCCGTACTGGGCGGCAACCTCCGCGACCAGCGGAAAAATGCCGTAAAAATAGGCGTCGGTGCCGATCATCATCCCGAGGGGAAGCGCAAACACCCCGAAGATCATGTGGATGTATCCGCCGAGAGCGGGAGGAATGATTCCCAAAAGGGTCCGAGCCATGGCCTCCATCATGCCGGTCTCGTTGAGTATGCCGACCATGGCCCCGGCGGAGATCATCGTCGCACCTATCACAAAGGCCGAGGGGGCATGCGCCTTGATGCGCCCGTCCTGCTCCTTGAGGGTCCGGTAATTGAGCATCAGAGCCACGCAGAGCCCCAGAAGGAAGACCACGTAGGCCGTCATCAGATTGGCGACGAGCACTCCGATCACCAGAAGCGTAAGCCCCACATTCCAGAGAAGCAGCCCGGGCCTTCGCAGCTCGAGCCCCTCTTTTTTCTCCAACGGGTCCTCGCCGGGCTCCCGCGCCTCGAGCAGCGACGGCGCACCGACGGCCGCCAGCCGCCTTTTCTCGATCACTCCCAGCACGGCCCCGAGGGTGACGGTCAGGACCGCCCCCACGATCTGAATCGGGATCAGCATATGCCAGATCGCGGTCGCATCCATTTTGAGGACCGTAGCCACCCTGGCCGTCGGTCCGCCCCACGGGACGAGGTTCATGACCCCCATGCCCGCCGCGGTGATGCAGAGCAGAACGACCGGACGGATCCCAAGCCGCCTGAATATCGGATACATCGCAGGAATGGTGATCAACACCGTGGTTGCCGTGGCTCCGTCCAGATGGGCGATGATGGCCACGATGGCCGTCACGGTCGTAATGGCAACGACGTTCATCCCGGCCTTTTTGACCAGAAAGTCCACGACGATGTCGAAGACCCCGACATCCGACATGACCCCGAAGAAGATGACGGAGAAGAAGAGCAGAATTGCCGTATTCATCGTTGTCGAGACACCCTTTTTGATGAAGCCGGCAATCTCCACGGGGTTGTATCCCAGGAGCAGGGCCGCCAGGAACGGGACGACGACGAGTACGACAATGGGCGTCATCTTTCCCTTCAGCAGCAAGGCGACGATGACGAAGATCATGAGATAACCCACCAACGGCAACAGCATGGCATTCCCTTCCTTTCAATTCGTTTGGAATAGCCCCTCACGGGGGTTGAAACTCAAGAGAGCGCAAAAGCACGAAACGACCGGGCATTCAGCAAAAACACGGCAGGAATTTTTGTAGGATTATATTGCATACAATATAATCAGCGATATTACTTATGTCAAGGCTGATCGTCTAATTTGTCGTTGTTCAGTGATAGTTGTGGCTAAGATATAAGCGAGAAAGCGAATTTTCGATTTGCGTCTTCGAGCTCAGGGGCTTCATCAAACCTTCGGTCCACCCCTATAAGAGTCAGTGAAAAGCTCCTCCCCCCCCCGCATGATAGGTCTTTTTGGATAATATCGGTATGGAGCAGGAGCGAGTGACATTGTCACAAAAAGAAAGCAAACGCATAAAGGTTATGGAGCTGTTGGTCAATGGAAAAAATGACACAACAGGCCTCGCCGTCGACGCCGGGTTCACGAAGAACGAGAGCACCGCAGGCTACGTCTCCGCTCTGGATATGGGGCTGAACCGGTATGGCCCGCCCATGGAGATTTATAGTGGCAGACATAGCATGCCCCGCTTCTTGGACACACGATCTTTCCCACATCCGAGGAGGAGAGAAAGGAGGGCGAAGAACGCTCCTTGAGCAACTTCGGACAGGGATTGAAGGACCTTTGCACAGGCCAGATCTTTGCCCTGACCCCGGAGGCGCGTCCCCGCCACCCCTGGAAGCGCTCCTTCAGGAAAAACGCTCACCTTATAGGGAACCGAAGGTGACATTTTCCCTGAACCCAAAACCACAGGTTGTGGTGCGCTTATCGAGAACGGAGTATGTTATTGCATAGTTTAAGCGAACTTTAGTTTTGCACCCGTCGGGTGCGGCAAAAAGCTATTGACATCCTCAATACTTAGACACGGAACAGGCAAGCTCCGCAAACTTGTACTCCTCCTAACTTCGGCATATCGACTTTTCAGTAAGCCGAAAAGGAGGCATCTCCTCTGCAAGCCAACCATCCAGTATGCCCAGAATCTTGAGCCAGTCCTCCAAAGCCAGCACCTCCGAGGAACAATGCTCGTTATAGTACCCAACGCTCAGGTTCACCCCGCAAGCTTCGGTACAGAGGCAACGGATGTCGGTACTGTAAGACCGATCCGGCTCATCGAAGCCCGTTTTGCGTTTGACGTAATCCCGAAAATCATCGCCAACAGGCAGGTCGTAGTACTTGCAGTCCGAATTTCCGTGCCGATCCAACTGGATCATAAAGCGGGATGCATTGAGCTCCGCAGCAATATCGGGATATTCCCTCATCAAATAGTGGGCCCCTACTGAGTCGTCCTCCTCCCCATCGCAGATCAGGAGGCTGTGCCCACTGTCGCGAAGCAGCCAGAGCAGCGCACAACCCGCACGATCATCTGCACCGATACCAGCGCTCCTATTTTCTCCGTAAAAGGCCCTTTCCTCCTCGTCAAAAACAGGTGTTTGCCACAGTCCCTCTTGCCCATACCAAACGGTATCGGCATGGGCAACCAGAACGACGCGATCCTCGCGCCCGCCAGGGACGTAGACGAATCTCTCCTGGTCACCATTTCCTCGGTACAACCCAGCTCCCTTGAGTGCTAAAAATTTTTCAAAAACATTCTCCGCGGAGTAGAGCGGCATAGCCAAGAATTCCTTTAAAACTGCGAGAGCTTCATCCCGTCTCTTTTGTTCCACACCTCAACTCTCCCTTCTCGTTTTTCTCACTCCCAAACCTTCGCTTTCCAGATCGATGCGTCGAAAGGCTTCATACACAATCTCCATACGCCTTTAGGATATGGAAATTTATGGGGCGAAACTGCCCTGCCCAACGAAGCCCGGATGCAATAATGCCCCCGAAGCACTACCGCACATTTCAAGAAGCATCGCTCGGCGGAGCCGCTGCTCCAATCATCAACGGGCTTCCGGGCTTCTTCGTTTCCCAAACTAGAATGCTTTTGATATTCTTATAAAATTTTTAATTCATAATTTTCAGTGTAATTAGTTATTAGAGAGCACCGACCGCAGGGTCTCCAGATCTCCGCCGCGGCGGACCGCTATGATCTCCGCCAGGATGGAGACCGCGATCTCCTCCGGCGTCTCGGCCCGGATCGGCAGGCCGATGGGCTGGTGGATGCGGTCGATCTGATCGGGCGCCACCCCATCCTGGATCAGCCGCTCGCGCACGAAGGCGATCTTGCGCCGCGAACCGATCATGCCGATATAGGCGCACTGCCTCCCCTCCAGCAGCTTCACCACATCGGCATCCAGCGTGTGCCCCCGCGTAACGATCACGACGTAGCTGGCCGAGTGCAGGACCAGTCCCCGGGAGAAGACCTCCTCCAGCGGACAGGCCAGGGTCCTGCCCCAGGGGATGCTCTCCTCGTTGGCAAAATCCGCGCGCTCGTCCCAGGTGAGAACCGGCATCCCCGTGTCGTGCGCCAAGCGCGCCAAGGCCCGCCCCACGTGCCCCGCTCCGAAGATCACCACCTCCGGCGACCGTCCGTAGCGCTCCAGAAATATCGCGACATCCCCCCCGCAGGCAGCCCCCTCCAGCGCGGCCTCCGTGACCGAAAGGCTCTCACGGTAGAGTTCCGCAGCCAGCCCCTCGCGCATCATCGCAAGGGCCCGTTCGATCACGTGGTGCTCGGTGACGCCGCCCCCTATCGTCCCCTCCGTGCTCCCGTCCGGAAGCACCAGCATCGCCGCACCGCGTCCACGGGGCGTGGAGCCCTGTTCGTCCACCACGGTGCAGAGCACCGCCTCCCCTCCCGCCTCCACCAATTCCGTCAGACGCCGAAGCATCGGATAGTCCATTTTCAGGCACCCCTCCAATTATTTGCACAAGCCGTCCCAATATTCTTGGAAGCTCCCGAAAAGTATAACAAAGGAGCGGCCGGATGTCCTCAACGACAGCCGGCCGCAGGCATCCGTACGATTTGCGAAAGGAACCGCTTCGCGACGGAACAACGCGCAAGACAACGCAAGACAAGTCAATACACGGAGAAATTGAGATCAGACGATCACGCCAGAGGCCGCCAGGACCTCCCCCCTGTAAAGCGCCAGGCGCTGCCCCGGCGCCGGGGCGAACTGCGGCTGCTCGAACGAGACCGAGAGCTCCGCACCGCCCAGGCTCAGGATCCGGCAGGGAGCAAGGGGCGAGCGGGAGCGCGTCTTCCCCGCGAGTCCGTCCCGCTCCTCGAGAAGCTCCGGGGCCAGCAGGTTGGGCCTCGCCGCATGCACGACCGTCCGAAACGCGGCCTCCCTCGGCCCCACGACGAGGGCGTTATGGGGAACGTCTAGCCTCAGGACGTAAAGCGGGTGCGGCGCGGCGATGCCCAAACCCTGCCTCTGCCCCGGCGTATACCGGGACAGCCCCGAGTGGCGCCCCAGCAGCCGCCCCTCTTCGTCCCGAATCGGCCCCGGCCCGGCGTCCCCGACCCACTCCCGGTAGTCCGCCCCCGCAAGAAAGCAGACTTCCATGCTGTCGGGCCGCTCGGCAACGGGCAGCCCCGCCCCGCGCGCGATCTCCCGGACCTGGGGCTTCGTCAGCTCCCCCAGAGGAAAACGGACGCGCTTCAGGCGCGCCCGGTCGATATCGCAGAGGAAATAGCTCTGGTCCCGCTCCCGGTCCGCGGCCCGCGCCAGAAGCGGTCCGGACGCGGACGCCAGGATGCGGGCGTAGTGCCCGGTGGCGACGGGAACGGAGTCGTCCTCCGCCCACCTGGAGGCGGCGTCCATCAGCAGGCCGAACTTGATGGAACGGTTGCAGTCCGCACAGGGATTGGGCGTCCGCCCCTCCCGATAGGCGCGAAGAAAGGGATCGACGACCTCCCGGCGAAAGGAGTCCCCGGCCTCCACGATGCGATGCGGAATGCCCAGCGCCTCGGCAATGCGGGCCGCGGACTCCCCCGTCTCGACCGGCTGGCCGCGCCCCGGAATGCGAAGGGTCAGCCCCCAGACCGTCCAGCCCTCCCGACGGAGCAGGAGGGCCGCGACGGTGCTGTCCACGCCGCCGCTCATCAGCAGGACGATCGTTCGGCCCCCAGCCATGTCGCCCATCGAAGGAGGCCGCTCCTACTTCAGACTCTGCACGACCTTCTCGGTCAGAACCCGCCCCTTCTCGGCGGTGGAAAGGACGGCCCGCATCATCGTGCCGCGCGCGCCGGACCGCTCGAGCTCGGCGATCCCCTCGATGGTCATGCCGCCCGGGGTGCAGACGTCGTCCCGCAGGGCCGCCGGCGCCTTCCCGGAGTCCATCGCCAGGCGGGCCGCCCCCAGGACCGCGGCGGCCGACGCCTTGTAGGCCAGGTCCTTGGGAAGCCCCGCCTGAATGCCCCCCATCGCCGCCGCCTCCAGCAACGAGAGGAAGAACGCCGGGCCCGCCCCCGTGAGGGCCGTGAGCGCGTCCAGACTCCTCTCCTCGGCGAAATCGGCCGGCCCCACGAGGGAGAAGGTCTCCAGGAGCAGCGCCCTGTCCGACTCCGTGGCGGAGTCCGAGGGGGCGATGCCCGTAAAGGCGACGTTCATCGCCGCGCAGATGCTCGTCATCGCACGGGCCCAGCGGGCCTCCGGGGCGGCTTGAGCCAGGAGCTCCAGGGGAACGGCCGCGGCCAGCGATACGCAGAGCTTTCCCTTCAGAAGGGACGCCAGCTCCCGCACCACCCCCAGGGTCAGGTGGGGCTTCAGGGCGAACATCACCATCCCGCACTCCGAGGCGACCCGCACGTTGTCCGAGATCAGGTCGACCCCGTCCGCCCGGACATGGGCCAGACGCTCGGGATAGGGATCGGCGGCCATGACGCGGCAACCGGCCTTGGCCAGCCCGCGGGCGACCGCCCCTCCCAGGGCCCCGGCCCCGACGATACCCATACGCAAATCCTTTAAGGCCATGACGCAAACTCCTCCTTCTTTTCCCACCGCTCCGGCGGAGCGGACATGAGACTCCGCAGCGCTATCGGGACGGAGAACGCCGTTTTCTGCACCACTCGAACATCCCCAGGGCCGCGGCCACGCTCGCGTTCAGGGAGCCCACGCCGCCCTGGATGGGGATGCGCAGCAGCTGGTCGCACTTCTCGGCCACGAGACGGGAGAGCCCCTCGCCCTCCGCGCCGACGACCAGAGCCATGCGGGCGGGAAGCTCGTCGTCCCAGAGGGTCTGCCGTGCCGATCCCTCCAGTCCGACGACCCAGAAATCGGACGCCTGAAGCTGCTCCAGGGTCCGGGCGATGTTGACCACCGGAATCATCGGCAGGCGAAGCGCCGCCCCCGCACTGGTCTTCACCACCGTCCCGCCGGGCAGGGCCGAACGCCGCCGGGCGTAGACCACCGCGGCCGCCCCGGCCGCCTCCGCGGACCGCACGACGGCCCCCAGGTTGTGCGGGTCCTCGACGTGGTCCAGGACGACGATCAGGCCCGGGCTGTCCTTCGGCAATCCCTTCAGAAAGGGGACGAGCTCCACGGGCGCCGTCTCGGTCACCCGACAGGCCACGCCCTGATGGCGCACGTCCGGACAGAGCTTGTCCAACGCCTCGGGAGCGACCATCTGATACACCACCCGCCCGGCCCGCGCCGCGTCCACGAGCTCGTCCAGAAACGGGGGGCGCACGTTGTTCGCGATCAGCAGTCGGGTACAGCGGGAGGGGTTCCCCCTGACCAGATCCAGGACCGGCTGGCGGCCCCAGCAGACGTCGTCCGGCGGCACCGGACGCTCCGCTGGCTCCTTCCTCCAGGGCTTCGTCCCCGCAGGGCGAGCGGATCGCGGCATGCCGGCACCGGCACCGCCTCGGCCGCCGAAGTCCCGCCTTCTGCCCCCGCCCGTTTTTCCATCGAATTTACCCGGCATGCCTCAACTCTCCTTTGCTCTTGTTGGACTCGATCTCGTCCATGTACTCCCGAAGGAACCGGGCGGTATAGCCCCCGTCCTGGGCCGCCACCTTCTCCGGCGTGCCCTGGGCCACCACGCGCCCGCCGCCGTCGCCCCCCTCCGGGCCGAGGTCGACGATGTAGTCTGCCGAAAGCAGGACGTCGAGGTTGTGCTCGATGAACACGACCGTGCTGCCCTGGTCGACGATGCGATGGACGATCTCCAGCAGCTTGCGGACGTCGGTGTAGAAGAGCCCCGTCGTCGGCTCGTCCAGAAGGTAGAGCGTGCGGCCGCCGAAGCGCTTCGCCAGCTCCTTGGAGAGCTTGACCCTCTGGGCCTCGCCCCCCGAAAGGGTCAGGGCCGACTGCCCCAGACGGATGTAGCCCAGCCCCGCGTCCTGGATCAGCCGCAACTTGCCCGCGATCCGCGGGATGTCCGCGAAGAACGCCACGGCCTCGTTCACCGTCATGGCCAGCACGTCGGCGATGGACTTCCCCTTGAAGCGGACCTCCAGCGTCTCGCGGTTGTAGCGCGACCCGCCGCAGACCTCGCAGTCCACGTAGATGTCCGGCAGAAAGAGCATGGAGACCTTTACGGACCCCGCTCCGCCGCACGCCTCGCAGCGCCCGCCCTTGACGTTGAAGCTGAAGCGCCCCGGTTTGTAGCCGCGGATGTTCGCCTCCGGCAGCCCCGCGAAGAACTCCCGGATGAGGGAGAACACGCCCGTGTAGGTGGCGGGGTTGGAGCGCGGCGTGCGCCCGATGGGGCTCTGGTCGACCAGGACGATGTTGTCGAACGCGTCCGCCCCCACGATGGACTTGAACTTGCCGGGCCGCTCCCGGAAGTCCCGGTCCAACTGCCGGCGCATTCCCTTGTAAAGGACGTCGTAGAGGAAACTGCTCTTGCCGGAGCCGGAGACGCCGCTGAGGCAGGTGAAGACCCCCTTGGGAATCTTGACGTCGATGCCCTTGAGGTTGTGGTGCTCGGCCCCCTTGACGGTCAGCCAGCCCGAGGGCTTTCTGCGCGTCCGCGCCCCGGGCCGGACGATGCCGGTCGCCTCGCCCCGGAGGTAGGGGCCGGTCAGCCCCCCGCTCTCCAGCACCTCGGCATAGCTGCCGCAGTGGACGATCTCCCCCCCCAGCTCGCCCGCGGCCGGCCCCATCTCGATGAGGGCGTCCGCGGCCTTCATGGTCTCCCGGTCGTGCTCGACCACCACCACCGTGTTGCCGAGCCCGCGGATGGAGTCGAGCGTGCGGACGAGGCGCTCCGTGTCCCGCGAGTGCAGGCCGATCGTCGGCTCGTCCAACACGTAGAGCACCCCGCTGAGCTTCGACCCGATCTGGGTCGCCAGGCGGATGCGCTGGCTCTCGCCCCCCGAGAGCGTGTCCGCGCGCCTCAGGAGCGACAGGTAGCCCACCCCCACGTCCACCAGAAAGTCCAGCCGTTTGTTGATCTCCAGCATCACCTGCTCGACGATGTGGGTGTCCGCCCCCCCCAGCTCGAGCGACTTGACCACCCCGGCCAGCCGGTCGACCGGCATGACCAGCAGTTCGCCGATCCCGTAGCCGCCCACCTTGACGTGCAGGGCCTCCGGCCTGAGCCGCAGGCCGTTGCAGCTCTTGCAGACGTCCTCCACCCGATAGACCGCCAGCTCCTCCTGCACCGCCTCGGACTCCGTGTCCCGCCAGCGCGTCTCCAGCCAGTCCAGAAGCCCCTCGTACCGCCCCATGTAGGTGCGCTCCACGCCCTTCTCCTCGAAGACCATCGGCACCCGGTCGTCGTTGCCGTGAAGGATGAAGTCCCGCACCGCACGGGGCAGATCCCCATACTTCGGGGTCAGATCCCAGCCGTACTTCTTGGCGAAGAGCGCGATCTTGCTCAGGAAGTACGGCTTCGTCTTCCAGGGCAGGAGGGCCCCCTCCGCCAAGGAACGGTCCGGGTCCACCGCCAGCTCCTCGGAAAAATGCTCGTGGCTCCCCAGCCCCGCACAGTCGGGACAGGCGCCGAACGGACTGTTGAAGGAGAAGAGGCGCGGCTCGATCTCCGGCATGGCGACGTCGCAGTCCGCACAGGCGTAGTTCTCCGTCAGCATGTACTCCTTCCTGCCCTCCGGGACGATCAGGACGTACCCTCCCGAGAGCTTCAGGGAGGCCTCGACGGACTCCGCGATGCGCGAACGACGGTCCTCCGTCACCTTGAGGCGGTCGACGACGACCTCGATGTCGTGCCGCTTCTTTTTGTCGAGCTCGATGTCCTCCTCCAGCCACAGGACGGAACCGTCCACGCGGACGCGGGTGTAGCCCTTCTCGCGCGTCTGGCTGAACAGATTGCGGAACTCGCCCTTCTTGCCGCGGACGAGCGGCGCCAGGATCTCCACGCGGGAGTCCGTGTCGTTCTGAAAGATCAGCGCCAGGATCTCGTCGATGGAGTAGCGGATGACCGGCTTGCCGCACTGCGGGCAGTACGGGACCCCGACGCGGCCGTAGAGCAGGCGCAGATAGTCGTAGATCTCCGTTACGGTCCCCACGATGGAGCGCGGGTTGTGCCCCGTCCCCTTCTGCTCGATGGATATGGCCGGGGACAGGCCGGAGATGTCGTCCACATCCGGCTTCTTCTGCACCCCCAGGAACTGCCGCGCGTAGGCCGAGAGGGACTCCACGTAGCGCCTCTGCCCCTCGGCGTAGAGCGTGTCGAACGCCAGCGACGACTTGCCGGATCCCGACGGCCCGGTGATCACCACCAGCTTGCCGCGCGGGATGTCGACGCTCACGTCCTTGAGGTTGTGCTCCCGCGCCCCTTTGATGCGGATATAATCGTCCAATGAAAGATCTCCTCGCATGAAATTCAGGAATGAAACGGACCCCGGTCCGATTTTTCAAGCAAAACAGCAACGAGCGCGCCTCTCGCCGGCGCGCTCGTTGCATTCTATCACGAGACGGTCCCGTCGTCCTCCCGAGGCCGGCGGGCTCCGCACAAGGAACGGAGAGACCCGGATTTTTTCATCCTCCCGAATTCCGAGGATGGCGCTCCCCTCGAGCAAGCGCTAAAATTGAGAGGCCCCATCGAACCCCGACGGGAGACCGCCAGCAAGAGCGAGGACGGAAAAGCATGCATATTCCCAGCGCCCCCCACGGCAAAAGCCCTTCTCAGACGAAACACGGTTCCCCCGGCGGAGCCGCCCCCGTTTTCCCGAGGACACGAACGCGGCCGTTTGCGGAACGCATCCCGGCCGGTTGGCTGCTTGCGTTCGTATGCCTTCTTCTGTGCCTCGTGCCGATCGTCCCCTCGTCCCACTCCGCGTTTGCCCTCGAGGGGAGCGCCGCGGGAAACTCCACGAACGGCATCACCTTCCTTCAGCGGCGGATCAGCGAGGACATCGCCGCCCCCCGAGGGGCCGTCGAGGCCGCACTGAAGGATTTTCCCCTGGGCAGCGCCGACGTGGAGCTTCGTCTCGGGCAGCTCTCGGCCCTGACGGCCTCGGCCTCGGAGGACGTGGCGCAGTGGGGCTATCTGGAGGAGGAGCGGGAGCACTATTTCTACCTGCTCTCCGATCTGACCGCGTTCTACACCACATACAACACGAACCTCAAGGCCCTTTCGGCCCGCCAGCAATCGGGGATCGCGACCGTGACGGTCTCCGGGGACACCGAGCCGCAGAACCTCGCCTCCGCAGACATCAACGCTTACGACGCCCTGAAGCAAAGCGTCCATAAGCTGAAGCAGGACCTGGACGTGCAGGTGTTCTACCTCCGCTCCACCCTCAACAAGCTGGACATCGCGCTGGCCAACCTGGACCGCCTCAAAAAGGATGCGGCCCCGCAGAGCGAGGGCACCAACGGGGGCGACGACGCCCGAAAGCCGCGCATCAAGGCTCTGGAGCTCGAGAGCGCAAGGCTGAAGATCGCCTCGGCGTGGCTTCAGGCCCGAGAGGCGAAAATGCGCTGCGACGAGATCATCGACAGGATCCTTCAGGGCCAGACCAGGATGGAAAGGATCCAGGCCTCCCTGACCTTCTCCGAGCAGACCCTGAACCAGAACGTGGAGGCCCTGCAAAAGCGGATAGACGAGCTGAAGCAGCAGCTGAACGCAGCCAAGGAAAAATTCGACGAGGCCTCGGCCTCCCTCAACCAGGCGCGGGCGGCCATCACCTCCGACAGCGTCGACCTCGCCACCCTGACCCCCTCGAGCTCCCGTTATATGGAGCGCTTGGCGAACCTGAATTACTGGGAGTTCTACACCAGCCTGCTCCAGGACGAGATCGAGCTTCTCATCAACGCACAAAAAATCTGGAGGGCCCGCTATCAGCTCTTCAACAACAAGGCGTCGGGTGAGGAGATATGGCAATACAGAAACGACGCCCAGGACAGGATCACGGGGCTCCAGACCCACCTCGAGAGCATCCGGGCCCTGCAGAACGATTTCTACCAGCGCATCGCGACGACCCGTGCCCAGGCGAGCGAGGCGACGGGGAAGACGAAGCAGAACCTGAACCAGATGCTCCAGGCCCAGCAGAACACGATCACGAACGTTCTCAATCGCTACACCTTCCTTCTGCCCAACCAGATTCTGCTGGAGCGCACCCTTTACGAGGAGGCCGGCGCCCGGATCGACACGCTGCGCCTGGCCGAGAAGGTCGGGGACTTCAGCAAGAAGACGTTCCTGAGCTTCTGGCACACGGAGCTGTGGAAGGGCGAGGACTACTCCGTCACGGTCAGCAAGCTGGTCACGGCCCTTCTGGTGTTCATATCCAGCTTTTTCCTGAGCGCATGGGGCAGCCGCTGGATCCAGCGCCGGATGATCCGGCGCTTCTCGTCGAGCGTCACGGCGGCCAACGCCACGCAGCGCATCATCTTCTACATCCTGTGGTTCTCGTTCGTCCTGATCGCGCTCCAGATCGTCGGCATCCCCCTGACGGCCTTCGCCTTCCTGGGCGGTGCCCTGGTCCTGGCCATCGGTTTCGGCGCCCAGACCCTGTTCAACAACCTGATCAGCGGCTTCATCATCATGTTCAGCCGCCCGTTCCAGATCGCGGACACCATCGAGGTCGACGGGATCGCGGGAACCGTCGAGGAGATCGGGTCCCGCTCCACACGGGTCAAGACCTGGGAGAACGTCGACGTGATCCTGCCCAACCGCTACCTGCTGGAGAACCGGGTGATGAACTGGACGGGCTCGGACAAGAAGAAGCGCGACACCCTGAAGGTCAGCGTGTCCTACGGCTCCGACTCCCGCCGCGTGGAGGAGCTGCTTCTGAAGGTCCTGAAGGACCACTCCAAGGTGCTGAAGGACCCCGCGCCCTTCGTCCTGTTCAAGGAGTTCGGCGAGAGCGGCCTGGACTTCATGCTCTATTTCTGGGTGGACCTCGGCGTTGCCTCCTCCCCGAAGGTCGCCAGCGACATGCGCCATCACATCCATTCCCTGTTCCGCAGCGAGGGCATCAGCATACCCTACCCCCACCTGGACGTCCGCCTCTGCCCCGAGCCGGAAGCGCACGAGGAAAGCCCTTTGCCCGGAAGGGAGAAGGCGGCCCCGCAGGATAAAAATGCCGCTTCCCCCAAAAATACGGGCGTTTCGCGGCAGGGCACGACATGAGCGGGAAGGAAGGCCGGGAAAAGATCGTCCGGCTGTGGTTCGACATGTGGCTGAAAAAAAGCGACCTGGGGATCCCCGATATCTTTGCCGACGACGCCGTCTACATCGAAAGCTGGGGGCCCGAATACCGGGGCGCGGCCAGGATCCGGCAGTGGTTTGAGGAGTGGAACACCCGCGGGAGCGTCCTTCGGTGGGACATCCGGCAGTTCTTTCACAAAGGGGACCAAACCATCGTCGAGTGGTATTTCAAAAATGCCATGAACGACGGACAGATTCAGGCATTCGACGGCATGTCGCTGATCGAATGGCGGGACGGCAAAATCCGGCTTCTGAAAGAATTCGGCTGCAACGAAAACCGCTACGATCCCTACCGGAACGGAGCGGAGCCGCATTTCAGGGACGAAAGGACGCTGTGGTTTTGACGCCCGGCTGTGCCCGGAACGGAGCCCTTCCCTTGCCCGTCGCCCAGTCCCTGCAAACGAGGCCGCCCCACGACGGGAATGGGACAGCTTGAAGGCATCTCTTATGCCGTTGTCGACCACAACGTAAATCGCGGCTCCCCGTCTGTCCTCATGCCGTCGACGTTCCCCGGAAAGGCCGGGGGGGCGTTGACGGCATGGGCCGTCATCCGACCAGCCGCCCGCCTTTCGACCCTTTCGAGGGGGCGTTCAGACGCCACCCCGCCTCTCGGTCGTACCGGACGTAGCCGCTGTTCCACGCCCAGCCCAGGATCGCACGGCGCAGCTCCCCCATACGCGCCCGGTCGGAAAGGTCCGGGTCCAATCCCTCACGCAGCGCACGGGACAGTGCTCGACATTGGGGCATCCATTCGCCATAAATCTCGAGCGACAGCATGAGGAGCGGGATGCCCAGGAGAACAACGAGAACGATGGACACGTAAAAAAACGGTCCCAGGCTATCCGCCACGGAAGCGCGTTCGAGATCGTCCACAAAACTGCCCAGACTCCAATTGCCGAGGAACAGGGCCATGGACGCGACAGCCAAGATCCCCCATACCGCTTTGCAGTAATAGGCAAAGACACGCAGGTAAGGATTGTCGGAAGCCCAGATACGCAAAAATTCCCTGGGGGTGGATGTATTATGGGCGGGACAGAAGAACCATCGCCCCTCACCACGAAATTTCCGGACATAGACTTTATTCAGCCCGCCATACCACAGGGACAGCATAACCTCCTCGGTCAGCGCCGCCTTGGCCTCCTCGTCACATGACCCCAGACTTCCTCGTCGAGTCCCTGTTCTCATCATTTTTCCTCATGCTTTTTTACCTTCGCGGCAATTTTTCGACATGTAAAATCGTATGGTATTTATTATGCTCGATGCCGCTATCACAATAATGTACATTGCTATCATCGACAACGAATATGATTCCATTCTGCTCCCCCAGATAAAAAACAATCCCAGCAGAATCCCGCCGCAGTTCTGCTGTATCTGGAAGACGACATCCCACCGGGCATATTCGTCAACGGAGGATCTTTTCCGTTCCCCAATACGCCCCAGCCGCCGCAAGCGCACCCAGGGAACGAAGAACAACCAACCGGACACCGCCACCAACCACAGAAGCCCCAGTACGAACCGCAGCGTCGTCATTCGGGACTCACCGCTCCCTCATTCGGCTTCCAGCATCGTTCCTCACGGTCATAGCGAACGTAACCCTTCTCCTGTCCCCAGCCCAGAATGGTCCGGCGCATCTCCGCCAGCCGTGCACGGTCGGACAGGTCCGGGTCTCTGCCTTCTCTCAAAGCGCAAACCAGCTCCCGGTAGTGCGCCATCCACTCCCGGCGGATGGGCCAGGCAAAGGTGAAAAAAACAATGCCGACGAAAATCGTCATAGGGATGTGCACATACAGATTGGGCACGGCTGCCTCTTGAAAGGGGACATCGAGTTCGCGAGTTCCGTCAAGACGTCCGAGCATGTTGCCGACAACCCCCATCATCAACAACATCCCCAGGAACATGACGTTCTGTCCTTTGATGTAATAGGCGAAAGCGCGCAGGCGAGGGGAATCCCAGGCCCAAGCCCGTGTACGGGGAAAGAGAACCTCCAGCCTCCCTCTGCTGAAAAAATTCGAATGGTACAGATCCTCGAGATGCCGTATATATTTCGTGTTCAATCCTCCGTACCACAAGGAGAGCATTTCCTCATTATCCAGAACTTCATCGTCATCCGCATCGTAAAGGCCGTCTATGGGGGCCTCGAAACGGACCAGCCACAACCCCAGAAGAAAGAGCGTCAAGGCCAATCCCGTACAGCGGGGCGCGAACTCCCGCCAAACTCCGCCCAGCCCCACGGCGATGGTTGCTCCGCCCCAGCACAGCGCCCTCAAATCGCACAGGACGGCAAACCTGCCGAAGTGAGCCCCGGCACGTCTGGGCAGGTAATTCCGTGCTTGCCACAGATAGCCTACAGGATACAGAAATATCCCCAAACCTATCGTCAGCCATAAGCTCCCCAGAGAGAAACGCAGCGGCGTCATCCCAACGTCCTCCTGCCTGCAATTGCTGCCGTTCGATCCCCCACACGCGCTTCCATCGGCACCTCCCCTCCCCGATGCGCGAATCCCCCGGAAAGGCCGGGGGGCGTTGACGGCTACGGGCCTTTATGAGGCTCTGCGCCGCCGCTCGTCGAAATCCTTATAAAAACCTGAACCGCAGACAAGAAATAAAAGATGCATAACGAGCGTCACCACTATGAACCGGAGGTAATAGTCCCACCAGATAACCCCTATCCCCAGCGATAGACCGCTACAGATAAACACAAAGCATTTGATGATCAGCCATCGGGCATAATATTCACAAAACCGCGGACCTTGCCACGGACTTCGGAAGGCACGCCACAGCCATGCGCAGGGAACGGGAAACATCCAGACCAACGTAACGATGACCCACAGCAGGCTCAGCACCAAACATCGGCTCGTCATCCTATCATCCGCCCCTTCTGCGCGTTCAGCCGCCAGACGCCCCACTCCCGGTCGTAACGAACATAGCCGCTGCTCACTCCCCATCCCAGGACCGCCCGTCGCATCTCGGCCAACCGCACACGATCGGACAGGTCCGGGTCACGCCCCTCTTTCAGCGCGCAAGCCAATGCACGGTAGTGTGGCATCCACTCCCTGCGGATGGCATTGGCAAAGAGAAAGAACACGAAACCGATCAGAATCGTCATGGGGATACGGACGCAGAGAAAGGAAAGGACCGCTGCATCCTGAGCGAGGGCACACGAGGGACCTCGTATCGCCTGGACCTTTTGATACGTGAACCCCACTACCTGAAGCAGCAGGAACGACATTGCATAGAGGGTGCTCTGCCCCTTGAAATAATAGGCCACAACACGCAGGCAGGGATTGTCCCAGGCCCAGGCCCATGTGTGTGAAAAATTGATTCCCGACGCCTTCTCCGAGACAGCCCTGCGGTGTTGCGACCGGTACGATTCCATTTTCTTCAAGAAATACTTTTCGTTCAGGCCGCCGTACCACAGAGCAAGCATCTCCTCGTCGCTCATCACCTCCTCGTCGTCCGCATCGAACAGGCCGCGGATGGGGGCTTCGAAGTAGAGCATCAGAGCCCACAGCAAAAGAAAAATGCCGGCCACATTCAGGCAGAGTTCCGCATACTGCGGGCGAGCTTCGGCATGGAACCCGATCGGCCCCAACGCAATGACGAAGCCCATCAGACAAAACGTCTTCAGCACTCCCCAAATGGCAAAAGCCCCCTCCTGCATGCCCGCACGAGGAGGGATGAAGCCGAAGGAACGCCACAGATGAACGCATGGAATGAAAAATGCAAAAAAAATCGCGATAATGAGCCATAGGACTCCCCAAGCCAAACTCAAGGTCATCTCGCTCCTCGCCCTCCCCGGATCTTCAGTCGCCATCGATCGGCATACCGAACGTAGCCGCTGTTCCATGCCCAGCCCAGGACCGTCCGGCGCATCTCCTCCATACGCACACGATCGGCAAGATCGGCGTCTCTCCCCCCTTTCAGGGCGGCGGCTAAAACGCGGTAATGGGATATCCATACCCTGTATCTCCTCTTATGCGACAACACCAAAAGCGGGATGACGATGAGCCCCCAGGAGATGGCAAGGCTACGAAGCAGCAGCCCCAGATTCTCCAACATGGAGGTATGCTTCATACGGTCCAGAAAACTTCCGATGCAAGAACAGCCGAAAATAATGCCCATGGACGCCGTTGCAAGCAGGCCGAATACGGCTTTGCAATAATAGGCGGAGGCACGCATGTGGGGGTTGTCCCAAGTCCAGGCCCTGAAACATTCCCTTGGGATATCAGGTATAAATTCGAAAACCCATCGTCCCTCTTCACGGAATTTCTGCACGTAAATCCTGTTCAGTCCGCCGTACCACAGCGACAGCATCTCCTCGTCGGTCAGAGCCGCCTCGGCCTCCTCACTGCACGGCCCCAGGCTTTTGACCTCGACATTATCCATCGGCACCCCCCTCCCCGATGCGCGGATCCCCCGGAAAGGCCGGGGGACGTTGACGGCATGGGCCGTCATCCGACCAGTCGCCCGCCCTTCGACCCTTTCGAGGGAGCGTTCAGACGCCAACCCACCTCTCGGTCGTACCGGACGTAGCCGCTGTTCCACGCCCAGCCCAGGATCGTACGGCGCAGCTCCTCCATACGCGCCCGGTCGGAAAGGTCCGGATCCCGACCCTCCTTAAGAGCTCGCGACAGAGTTCGATAGTGTTTCCTCCACTCCCTGCCGGGGAAGCAGAAACAATAAAGAAAAAAAGGCCCCATAACGGCAAGACATGACACAAAACGCCAAACCAAGTCACTCCAATCATAACCCGTAATGTTTTCTTCCCAAAAATCAGCAAAAACCATAATGTCACTGCTTGTAAAGAGAAGAAACACGACTATTATGGACAGCAGGCAAAGTACAGCCTTGATATAGTAGGCGAGCGCCCGCAGGTAGGGATTGTCCGAGGCCCAGGCCCGCAGGTATTCCGGAGGCGTATGGTTCAAAGGCGTTCCAATCCACCGACCCGCTCCGCGGAACTTCCGCGCATAGACCCCGTTCAATCCGCCGTACCACAGCGACAGCATCACCTCGTCGGTCAAAGCACCCTCGGCCTCCTCACTGCACGGCCCAACGCTTGCAGCTACCCCATCCCGGGGAAACACACGCTCTC
The DNA here is from genome assembly GCF_003860125.1 of Fretibacterium sp. OH1220_COT-178. Lineage (NCBI taxonomy): Bacteria > Thermotogati > Synergistota > Synergistia > Synergistales > Aminobacteriaceae > Fretibacterium > Fretibacterium sp. OH1220_COT-178. The sequence goes on from NZ_RQYL01000020.1 coordinate 21,897, forward strand.
GCTCCGGCTCCGGGGAGCTCTCGCTGCTTCCACGACCGACCAAGGACGGCCCTCTCAATCGTTCGAATATGTCCCGGAACAAAGGAAGGACAACCGCAACAATGCCCACTCCAGCAAAAACAAACACGAAATAATTCTTCCAAACAGGTGTCAACCCCAAAAAGACCAAGACAAAAAGAAGCGATATGCGGCAGAGTACTCCCTCTCGGGCATATCCATCGAGGGGCGATTCGCCGCGCTGCCTCCAAAACTGCCCCGAGCGCCACAGGTGCGGACAAAGAGGCAGAAGCAGCCAGACGAAAGACACGACGAGCCACAGGGAACCCAGCCATAAGGGAAAGATGGAAGAATAGGAATCATCGGGGGTCATCCGATCAGGCGCCCCCCTTCCGATTGTGCCCCAGAGCCCAGCCTCCATGCGCCGGCATTTCGGTCGTAATGGACGAGACTTTTCTCCCGAGCCCAGCCCAGAACCGCCCGGCGCATCTCGGCCATGCGTGCCCGGTCGGAAAGGTCCGGGTCCCTGCCCTCTCTCAGGGCGCGAACCAGCTCCCGGTAACGCGCCATCCACTCCCGGCGGATGGCCCAGGCAAAGGGGAGAAATACGACGCAGGTAAAGAGCGCCATGGGAATCCGGACCCATAAACCGGGCATATTTCTCAATACGTATTCGTCAGACAGTATCTTGTAATTACCTGGCAAATAAATCATCTTAAGTTCTCTGGTGCCGGAAATTCTCCCCGCCGCCATCAGCAGCAGCAACGTCGCCAACAGAAAAGCGGCAAACTGGGCCTTGAAGTAATAACCTGCGGCCCGAAGCTCGGGGTCGTCCCAAAACCAGGCACGCGTCCGGGAAAAGCTGTAATCCACACCCCATCGGCTTCGGGCCCGAGCGTAAATTGCGTTCAAGCCGCCGTACCACAGCGACAGCATCTCCTCATTGCTCAGAACCTCCTCGTCGTCCGCATCGAACAGGCCGTCTATGGGCGCCTCGAAAAAGATCAGCCACACACCCAGAAGCAAAAGGGTCAAGGCCGTCTCGAGGCAGAGATACAGGTGCTCCCACCAGAACGCCGACAGCCCCGCAACAATGCCCGACACGATGAAGCAAAGCTGCCTCACCGCCCCCACCGCGGCAAAGGTGCCGTTCCGGGCTCCGACCCGAACGCTCCGGTACCCCCACGCCCGCCAAAGGTGCACGCAGGGCAGGGGCAGCATCCAGGCCGACGACCCAGCCAGCCAGAGGAGCCCGAGCACGAAACGCAGCGGCGTCATCCCCACGTCCTCCTGCCCTCAATCGCTGCCGTTCGATCCCCCACACGCGCTTCCATCGGCACCTCGCCTCCCCGATGCGCGAATCCCCCGGAAAGGCCGGGGGATCCGCAACACCCTGCGCTACTCGAAATAAAGCACCTTAGAAACGTCGGGCTCCAAGACCGTGCCCAGAACGCCCCGTTTGGCGCTTGACTCCCCTTTGACGTTAAAACGATAGAACTTCCTCACTCCCGGCGTAAGGTCGATCCCATCATCCTTCACGGGGGCATCGACATCACCCGTGATGCGGATGCTATACGTCCCTACGCCATCGGGCGCATTGACCCCCAGCAACATTGCCGTATGCGGCCCCGGCGTCAGCAGAAGGCCGTCCCACGTTTTAACGTACGAGCCCGGCGAGGCGTACAGGGTCCCCTTGTCCACCCCATCCAGAAAGAGGCGGAAGGCGTCGTCCTTCCAGTTGCCGCTGTCCCACACCATGACCTTGACCGCCCCTCCCAGCTTCTTGGTCACCGTGTACCAGACCGGGTCGTCGGTCCAGCTCGTCCAGGTCCTGCCGTCGTCGCCGCTGACCCGTACCTGCACCAGATGCTTGCCCTCCTCCAACTGCGGGGGAAGCTGAGCCCAGAGGGATCGAGGGTTAGACGGCAGGAAAACCTCAGCCTCGATTCCGCCAATACGCACCTGATTGTTTTCCGGCCTCGAGTGGAAACCCATTCCACGGATGTGCAAAACAGCCCGGTTTGTCCCTTCCTCAGGCGCTATGGACTGAACATGGACATTCTCCGAAAAGGAGACGGCCTTGGGCAGGGTCTGCAGGGCAGTGCCCGTGAGATCCCGCGAGGTATACTGAAAATCGAGGTAGTTGCCCGTCTGCTCCCCCACGCGGAAGCCGAGGCCAAAATGATGAGTTGCTCTAGCCTCAATTTTAGCGATAATTGCTCTATGGGTCAAACTGTTCAAGAAAATCCGTTCCCGAAACGGCGGGAAGAGGGATAATATCGGGGAGGCAGAAATCGGCGCCGGAAAATCTTACCCATACCGGATCGGAGGCGAGACCATGAAAACGGACCGCCTGCTCGGCATCATCATCCATCTGCTGAATCACGACAACGTCTCCGCCTCCCGTCTGGCGGAGCGGTTCCACGTCTCGGTCAGGACCATCCAGAGGGACATGATCGGCATATCCGCAGCAGGAATTCCAGTATATTCCGTCAACGGCAGGTTCGGGGGCTATTCCATCCTGCCGGAGTTCAAGATGAAGAACATCGACATCCGGAGCGGCGAACAGCAGATGATCGTGCGGGCGCTGGAAAGCCTCGCAACCTCCTACTCCAACGATACCCTCAATTCCCTGATCGAGAAATACAACGCCATCATCGAAAGGGAGGGGGGCCGGAAGGTCTTCTGGGATTTCAGCGTCACGAAAGAAAACCAAAGGGTCCAGGGCCTGAACGCCGCGCTGGAGTCGGCCATCTCCGACAGGCGTTGCATTGCGTTCGACTACCGGAACGCAGCCGGCAGGGAATCCCGCCCCCACGTCGAGCCGCTGGCCATCCACTACAAGTGGTACGCGTGGTACCTGTTCGCCTGGTCCGAGGAATGCGGGGAATACCGGACGTTCAAGGTGGCGAGGATACGCAATCTCGAGGTTTCGGAACGAAGATCGCGGATCGATCACGGGGATGTCGAGCAGCGCATGAAGGAGTCGGAGCAGGCGTACTACAGGACCTGCATCGACATAGAGGTCCGGTTTCCGGCGGGGGACGCGCCCCTGATGGAGGAGTACTTCCCCGACTGCCCGATGGAGAGGCTGACGGAGGATACGGGCAGGATATTCATCCGGGTTCCCGCAAAAGAACGGCTGTGGAAAGCGCTGCTGCTCAGCTTCGGGGACAGGGTGACGGTCGTCGGCCCGGAGGCGTATCGGGAGGAGCTGAAGGAAACGGCACGCAAGTTCCTGTCCAACTACGACATATAGCTGTCGCACCCAAATGATAAGCTGTCCGCGAGGTCGGAACGGCGACCCATATTTTTTCGGAGGAGGAAGCGGCCCCATGAAAAAATATCGCTCGGTCATGAAGGCTTATCTGAAGGGCTCCCTGATGAACCTGATGGAGTACAAATTCAACTTCGTCACCGGCGGAACGTTCGAACTCGTATGGACGGCCATGTACGTCATCTTCATCAACGTCGTGTTTGCACACACGAAGGAGATCAACGGCTGGAACAAGGTCCAGATGCTGATGCTCACGTTCCAGGGGGGGCTGATGGACTCCACGTTCACCTTCCTGATCGTCCCGGGCCTGCGCAGGCTGCCCGACATGGTCAACACGGGCGCCCTGGATTTCGTCCTGCTGAAGCCCATCAACAAGCGGTTCAACATTTCGTGCAGCGAATTCGACATTCCGCAGATCAAAAACATCGCCCTCAACGCGGGAGGAATAGCCTGGTGCCTCTCGAGGCTTGAAATATCCCCGACCCCTGCCGGGGCGGCGACGTACCTTCTGCTCTCGCTCAACGGTTTTCTGTCCATCTATTCCATCATGTTCCTGCTGATGTCCCTCTCCTTCTGGTTCGTGAGGATGGATATCGTCATGGGCATCGGCTCCGAGCTGATTACCGTCGGGAACAAGCCCATGACGATATACCCCCAGGCCGTGCAGAAAATCCTCATCTTCGTGATCCCTCTGCTGGTGTGCTTCAATTTTCCGATCCTGTTCGTCATAAGAGGACTGAGCCCGTACTGCGTGCTCTATTCCTTCCTATCGACTTTCATCGTCTTTCGTCTATCGGGTTTTGTATTCGACAGGGGGCTCAGAAGATATGTCGGTGCGGGCAGCTAGCGAAAAGGCCGTCATCACGGCACGGGACCTCTGCAAGGACTATGCCTACTACAAAAAGGACGCGGGGTTGAGGGGGAGCATAAAAAACCTGTTTCACCGCGAGACGCTGTACAGGAGCGCGGTGAAAAATCTCTCCTTCCGGATCGCCAAGGGGACGATAACCGGCCTGATCGGCCTGAATGGGGCGGGCAAAACCACCACCCTCAAGATGCTCGCCGGCCTGATCATGCCCACGAGAGGGCAGATCGAGGTGCTGGGCTACCGTCCCTTCGACAAGAAGAGGGATTATCTGCGTCGCATCTCCATGGTCATGGGGAATAGAAGCCAGCTGTGGTGGGACTTGCCGGCCCTGGATTCCTTCGAGCTGAACCGGACGATCTACGAGGTGAAGGACCAGGACTACAGGAATACCCTGGACGCGATGGCGGAGACACTGGGCGTGGAAGGGCAGCTCGGCGTGCAGGTCAGGCGCCTGTCGCTCGGAGAGAGAATGAAGATGGAGCTGATAGCCGCACTGATCCACAACCCCGACGTGATCTTCCTCGACGAACCCACCATAGGGCTGGACGTCATCACGCAGTACGGTATACGGGAGTTTCTCAAGAGCCATTGCAGGAAATACGGGTCCACCGTCATCCTGACCAGCCACAATTTCAACGACATCGTATCCCTCTGCGACTCTCTGATCCTGATCGACCACGGGGAGAAGATCTATGCCGACACCTTCGAGAACTTCAAAAGGGATTTTTTGAGCAGAAAGTATTTCATCCTGAAATTGAGGGCTCCCAATGCGGACGAGCTGATCGAAGCCCTCGGGCGGATGGGGAACTTTCAGGCCGAAAAAATGGAGGACAACGCCATCAGGATTTCCGCGGACTCCGGGACCAGCCTGGATATCCTGAAGGGCATCTCCGGCCACTTCATCGAGGAGCTGAACGACATCAACATCGAGAATGTCGGCATGGACGACGTCATCAGGGAGCTGTACCGGAAATGAGCGGAGGGGCCGCCGTGCGGACGTACTGCAGAATATTCAGGACAAGCCTGGCCAGCCAGCTGGAATACCGGGTCAACTTCATATCCTCCTTCCTGTTCTCCCTGGTGCCGTTCGGGGTCAATACGCTGCTGTGGATCGCCGCGGCGCAGGGCAGCGAGGACATGCCGCTGGGGACGGAGGACATCGTCACCTATTACTTCGTGACGCTGATCGTGAGCAACGTCACCACGACGGTGTCGGTATTCAGGATCTCGGACGACATACGGCTGGGAGACCTGAACCGCCATCTTCTGAAACCATGCAGCTACGCTCTTTACCAGCTGATGCTCGACCTGCCTCAGCGCGTGGTCTTCATCGTCCTGAACGCGGTCCCCCTGACGATCCTCTACGTTCTCCTGCAAAAACATATCGCGCTGCATCCAACCGGCTCCAACGTCATCGTATTCGCCGCACTTTCGGCGGCAGGCTATCTGATCAACTTTCTGATCGATTTCCTGATCGGCCTCTACAGCTTTTATTTCTCCAGGGTCTCCTCCCTCTACACCTCGATAAGGGTCCTCCGGAACATATCGGCAGGGACAATATTTCCGCTGCTGCTGCTGCCCGACTCGTTTTTCAATCTCCTGAATCTGCTGCCGTTCATACACACGAGCTACATTCCGACGATGTTCCTCTTGGGGCATATCCCCGCGGAGGCGGCATGCGCAGGCATATTCAAGGCGATCGGATGGGTGTTCCTTCTGTCCGCGGCCTGTGCTCTGCTCTGGAAGAGGGGGATGCGGAGGTATTCCGCCTACGGCGGATGAACATGAAATTCCGCCTCAGAAGGCGGATCCCGACAGGAGAGCCGCCCTCCACTCCCCTCATACGGGCCGGCACGCACCCCATGAAAAAACGTTTGCCATAAGGTCCGCGAATACGGTATACTGTTGGAAAATTATCATGATATCTTCCAAAACGGACACGCGGAAGGGGTGCACGCCATGGCGGAAAACTGGAAGGATGCCCTTACGGATAAGCTCTGCGACGCCTTTATGAAGCTCGAGACTCGCCAGGAGGTCTACAACTTTCTGGAGGATGTCGCGACGATCGGGGAGATCAAGGCCCTGTCCCAGCGGCTGGAGGTCGCCCGCCTGCTGAGCGAGGCCAGGACCTACCCGCAGATAGCCCAGCAGACCGGGGCGAGCACGGCGACCATAAGCCGGGTCAAGAAATTTCTGGACTACGGGGCGGGCGGCTACAAGACCGTGCTGGACCGCACCAAAGAGAACTAGCGTCTCCCAAGAACGGCGCGGCAGGGCTCGAAAGCCCCGCCGCGCTCGTTTTTGTTTCGTTCCGTTCCGCCCCGGCTGGCGGAACACGATCCCGTCCCGTTCCGTTAGACTTATCCAAACATGTCTATACATGTTCAATGCTAACTTCCTGTTTCATAGAGGCCGGTTTCACCAAAAGCTTGCGCCCTTGGTCAGAGTCTTCCTCTCCACAGGCCGACACCGTGGAACTCACGGCGTATTCCTGTGGAAACGCGGATACCCACCGTCTACTCCACATTAAGCTCCTCTTGACTATCCAAGAGCGGCCGCCTTTCTTTTCATTGGCTTCACCGGTTTGAGATCACTTGTACGTATACCAAATTCCTGATATAAAGGCTCAACTTGTGCCTTTAGATAAGCAATCTCTTCCTCAGGCGTCATATCTTTGACTTCCTCATAGAGGCGTAAGCGTATCGCATCCAGCTCGTCCTCAAATGTCTCAAACATCTTCTTGCTCATCATCCAGCACCTCCTTAGCTGTACAAATTACGACACTATTATACCCTTCTTCATGGTTGACTGCGGCAGTTAAAATCTTAGTTTTGGCACGATTGATGTGCTTGAAATTATAGGAAACCACGCAATCAAGCCTGTAAATTGATGCGGCTGCGATATGCACCCCATCGAAGCGATAAGCGTTGGGGATAATCCCGTTCTTTATGTAACGCTCTGCCAAGTGCACAGCATCAAGACCGGGAGCTATAACTCTTATGCCGTATTTCTCGACAAGAGTCAGCATATCACTCCGTTGAGGCTCTGGCGCCCTTTTCAACTCCGCCATCACATACTCTGAAGCATACCCCTCATGCAGTCCCGTTCCAATAGCTTCAAACAACTTTACCGTGTCGCAATGTCCTTCTCTGTCGACATCAAAGTAATAATTGAACACCGTCGTCTCCAAGTACAAGCGTAGCTTCCTGATACCAATCATCTCCCATATAAAGGGACTTAACCGCTGTTCAGGATAACGACCTCGACGTTTCTCGCTTCGCAGATGGCAAACACAAGCTCCGCTCCGAAGCGCAAAAGACGATCTTTGTGGGTCACAACCAAGCGCGCGACGCAGCCATCAAGAACTTCGTTCAGAAGGCGCTTCAGACCTTTTTGTGGTGGTTCGTGCCGCTGCCGAGGTCTGAGATGACCTCAAACATCCAGCCTTGATGTGCGCAATACAGTTCCAGGACCTGTTTTTGACGTTCCAAGTCCTCTTTTTGATCGTGGCTGGAAACACGAGCATACGCCAAGGGTTTGCGACAGTCCGTTTTTTGCCGAACCCCCTCGTCCGATCAGTCCCTGAAAAACCGGACGCTCCCTCCCCCGGCATCGACGCGGCAGCGCATCCCCAGAGGAAGCGTCGCCATGGGAAAACCGTGCCCGGTGCGGATCCCCGCCAGCACGGGCTTGCCGATTCCGGCAAAAAAGTCGCGCATCAGGGCGTTGACGCCATAGTCCGGTTCCGCCGCATTGGTGCAGTCCGTGAAGTCCCCGATCAGGACGCCCGCGGCGTCCTCGAACTTTCCGGCGAGCCGCAGATGATGGAGCATCCGGGCCACGCGGGGCACGGTCTCGCCCACGTCCTCGATCAAGAGGATCCTCCCCCGGGTGTCCGCCGCGTAGGGCGTGCCCAGAAGCGAGGTCAGCAGGGCCAGGTTGCCCCCGACGAGGAGCCCCTCCGCCGCCCCCCCGCAGAGGGGCTCCGTGGCGCTTCCCTCGGGGTTTCGGAACTCCAGAACCCCGCCGGGCTCCATCGACAGCGCCGCGTCCAGGCTCGTACGGGAGAACGCGTCGAAGCCGCGGATCATGTTCGACTTCACCATGGGGCCGTGGAAGGTGATCAGCTCCGCCCTCTGGTTGAACAGCACATGGAAAGGCGTGATGTCGCTGTACCCCACGAAGATCTTGGGGTTGGCGCGGACCGCCTCCAGGTCGACCCGCTCCAGGACGCGGCACGCGGAGTTTCCGCCCCTGACGCAGAAGATCGCCCGCACCTCGGGGTCCGAGAAGGCCGCGTTGAGCTCGCGCGCGCGGTCCTCAGGGGCTCCCGCCTCATAACCGTGGAGCGGCGTCGAGACGAGGCCGCTCATGCGAACCCTGTATCCGCGATCTTCGAAGTGGCGCCGGCACGCCTCGGCGTCCTCCGGGGATATCGGCGAGGAGGGCGCGAGGAGGGCGACGGTGTCGCCCTCCCGCAGTCTTTCGGGATAGTTCATGCCTTCGACTCAGAAGATCAGATTGGTGATGAAGACGGCGGCCAACATCCCGGCGAGGTCGGCCAGAAGGCCGCAGGGCAGAGCGTGGCGCGTCCTTCGGATGCTGACGGCCCCGAAGTAGACGGCCAGGACATAGAAGGTCGTGTCCGTCGCGCCCGACATGACCGAGGCCATGCGTCCGATCAGGGAGTCCGGACCGTGAACTTTGAACAGCTCGTTCATGATGCCGCTGGCGCCGCCGCCCGACAGCGGGCGCATGATGGCCATGGGAAGGACCTCCGCCGGCATCCCGATCAGCTCGGTAAGAGGGGCGAGCATCTGAGCGAGGTAGCCCATGGCGCCGGAGGCGCGAAACACGCCGATCGCGACGAGCATCGCCACGAGGAAGGGGATGATGCGGACCCCCGTGTAGAACCCCTCCTTGGCCCCCTCGGTGAAGACCTCGTAGACCTTCACTTTCTTCAAAACTCCATAAGTGCAGATCACCAGGATCATCACCGGAATGGCGTACAGCGAAATCGCATTGATGGAATCGACGAACATGCTCTCTCCCCCTCCCTATTCCGCCGCGGCCCCGGGTCCGAAGGCTTCGGCAAAGGCCTTGTCCGGCTTCGTCGAACGGTAGCGGCGCATGCGGCACATGATCTTGGTGGAGATCACGGCCACCGTCGTCGAGACGAAGGTCGCGAAGATGGCGGGGCCGATGATCTCGACGGCGTTGGTGGAGCCGGCAGCCACCCGGTAGGCGATGGTCGTCGCGGGTATCAGCGTCACCGAAGAGGTGTTGATCGCGAGGAACATGCACATGGAGTCCGTCGCCGTGTCCTCCGTGGTGTTGAGGGTCTGGAGGTCCTGCATCGCCTTGATGCCCAGAGGCGTTGCGGCATTGCCCAGGCCGAAGACGTTTGCGGCCAGATTCATGAGGATGGAGCCCATGGCGGGGTGATCGGCGGGGACGTCCGGGAAGAGCCGGACCATCAACGGCTTCAGCGCAAGGGCCAGCTTGCGGACCAGGCCCGAGGCCTCCGCAACCTTCATCATGCCGAGCCACAGGGCCATGACGCCGATCAACCCCATGGACAGCTCCACCGCCGTTTTGGAGCTCTTGATCGCCGCATCGGTGACGGCCTGGACGTTGCCTGTGGCCATTCCCACCACAATGCCGATGAACAACAATCCGAACCAGATGATATTGATCACTCTGCCTGCCTCCTTAAAGGTGATGAATCCTCCCTACGGGATTCCGGAAAATTCTCCCGCTATTCTATCATCGACTTGGACGATAGCCCACAATTTCTCCGACCTCCGGACAAAACTCCGCAGGCGATCCGGACAGACAGATGCACAAAAATTCTGTATTCAAAGCTTGACAAACGCATGCGCATGCGATATAAATCCCATTAAACAATATATCATTCTGTTATTGTTATTTTAATTCCGCTAAGTGGAATTTTGAGGCCGTCAGTTCCCGGACAAAAACGTTTCGAGGACCTTGGCAGTTTTCTTTTTGCGACGGATTAGAAAAATACGACGAACGGCCTCGGTCCCCTCCGGCGCGGAAGATCGCTTTCAGGATGTCGTCGTCCGCAAAGGGGCCCGACTGCAACCCAATCGCTCGGGAGGTATGAGATGAAGACGGATTTGGTCGCTTTTCAGTTGGTTCGCTTTCTGGAGACCCGCGGGGTGGAAAAGGTGTTCGGGCTCTGTGGGCACACGGTGATCGCATTGCTCGACGCCTTCAAGGACAGTTCACGCATCGAATACATCTCCGTGCGGCATGAGCAGATCGCCGCCCACGCCGCGGACGGCTACGCGCGGGGCAAGGGAAATGGAGTTCCGGGCGTCCTCATGACCCATCTGGGCCCCGGACTCACCAACGCCACGACCGGAGTCGCGGAGGCGGGCCTGAACTCCATCCCGATGGTCGTCATCGCAGGCGACGTCCCGAGCAGCTATTACGGCCGTCACCCGCACCAGGAGGTCAACCTCCACGCGGACGCGTCGCAGTTCGAGATCTACCGTCCCTTCGTGAAACGCGCCTGGCGCGTCGATCGGCCCGAACTGCTCCCCGACATCCTGGACAAGGCCTTCCGCCTTGCCGTCACGGGGCGACCCGGCCCCGTCCTCGTATCCATCCCCATGGACATCCTTTCGATGGAGCTCGACGTGAAGTTCTTCGAGCGCCGCTACGACAACATTCCCGAACTTCCCAGGCCCGGCATGGATCCGGCAACGGCGGAGCGGATCGCCCGCATGTTGGGCGATGCAAGGGCTCCCGTTCTCTACCCCGGAGGAGGCGTCATATCGGCCGGAGCCTCGGCAGCCCTGAAGGCGCTGGCGGAACACCTCGACATCCCCGTCCTCTACACGCTCATGGGCAAGGGCGCCATCCCCGACGACCATCCGCTGGCCGTGGGCATGACGGGATTCTGGGGAACGGAATTCAACAACGCCATGGCAAGAAACGCCGACGTCCTGTGCGCGGTCGGCACACGTCTCTCCGAGGCCGACTGCAGCTCCTGGTATCGGGGCGAGACCTTCGACATTCCCCCCACGAAGCTGATCCATATCGACATCAATCAGGAGGAGATCGGCCGCAACTTCAAAACCGAAACGGGGGCGGTCTGCGACGCCAAAAAGGCTCTGGAGGCCATTCTGGAGGCGGCCAGAGGGCTTTATCCCCAGGGAGTCCGGCGCCCCGAGACCGTCAAAAGCATCGCCGAGGCCAAGCGGAACTACCGCGCGACGCTGACCGGGCCGCAAACCTCCGGGCAGTTTCCCATGCGTCCCGAACGCATCCTGGCGGACCTCAGGGCGGCGTTGCCCCGGGACGGGTACGTCGTGGCGGACGTGGGGTGGAACAAGAACGGCGTCGGCCAGCAATTTCCCATCTACGAGCCGGGAACCTTCGTCGCACCCGGAGGGCTCTGCACGATGGGCTACGGCCCCTCGGCAGCCCTCGGGGTCAAGGTGGCCCGCCCGGACAAAAAGGTCGTGGCGCTGATCGGCGACGGAGGCATGGGTGCCAACGTCTCCCCCCTGGCGACGGCGGCGGAAAAAGACATCGCGGTCGTCTGGGTCGTCATGAACAACTGCGCCTTCGGCACCATCGCCGGCCTGGAGTACCAGCACTACGAACACCACTTCGGAACTCTTTTTACACGCGACGGGGAGCCCTATTCCCCCGACTTCGCGGCGATAGCCCGAGCTTACGGCATCGAGGGCATCACCGTGGAGAGCGCCGAAGCCTTCAGGCCCGCCCTGGAGAAAGCCCTGGCCTCGAACAAGCCCTGCGTCATCGACGTTCGGATGGAGAACGCCCCCGTAATCACGGCGGGTTGCTGGAACATCAACGATATCTACGTCAAGCGCGGAGAGTCCAAACCGGGGAGGGTCTGGGAATGACCCGCCCGCTGCCGGCGAAACCCATCGTCGCCCGGGGCAGAACCCTGGGGGGCCCGGTCCCCCTGATCTGCGTCCCCCTCGTGGGAAAGGACCGACCCGGGATTCTGGCCGAGGTGGAGAACCTCAACCGCGTCGCTCCGGATATCATCGAACTTCGCGTGGACGCATGGGACACGATCGATGATACGGACTCCTCCCTGGATCTGCTGGCCGAGATACGCGGACTCGTGGGGGACCTGCCCGTCATCCTCACCTGCCGCGGACACTGGGAGGGCGGCATCAAGGCCGTCTCCGAGGGGGCAAAGGACGCGCTCTACGAAGGGGCGATCGAGAAACGGCTGGTGGATTTCGTGGACAAGGAGCTCAGCTACGGCCCCGAGAAACTGGCCCGGCTGAAGGCCCTGTCGGCCCCCAACGGGGTCTCCCTCATCGTCTCCTGTCACGATTTTCAAAAGACGCCCTCGATGCCCTTCATCTATGCCCAGCTCGCACGCCAGATCGCCTGCGGGGCGGACGTGGCGAAGATCGCCCTGATGCCGCAGTCGGAGGAGGACGTGCTGAAGGTCTTCGAGGCCACTCTGGCCGTCCGCAGGGATTTTCCGGACATCCCGCTGATCACCATGTCCATGGGAGAGCTCGGACAAGTCAGCCGCATTGCGGGCGGGCTCTACGGGGCCGACCTCACCTTCGCCGTGGGAAGCGCGGCATCGGCACCGGGGCAGATTCCGGTCCTGCAGATGCGCAGTTCGTTCGACCTGCTCTACCGTTAGACACAAAACCGATTCCACGAGGAGGAGAAAGATGTCCAGAAAATATTCGCTGGCCCAACTGACGGTCCTTGCCTGGTCGCCCCCGGAAATGATCTACAACGCCCGCACGCTGGGCTACGACTGCGTGGGCATCCGCACCATCAGCATGGGGGTCAAGGGGGAGAACGACTTCGACCTGGCAAAGAACAAGAGGCTCTTCGATCTCACCCGGGAGGCGCTCGACGAGACCGGCCTCTTCATCAACGACATCGAGCTGGCAAAGATCGGGGACGGCATCGACGTCAGGAATTACGAGAGCGCTTTCGAGGCCTCCGCCAAATTGGGCGTCAGGAACGTCATCAGCAGCATCTGGACGGACAGAAAGGATTTCTACACGGAGCAGTTCGCCGCGCTGTGCGACCTCGCCGGCCAGTACGGCCTTACCGTGAACCTCGAGTTCGTCACCTGGGCCAGCGTCAGCACGCTTAAAGGCGTGCGCGAGGTTCTGGACGCGGTCAAGCGCCCCAACGCCGGAATCATGGTGGACACGCTGCACCTCCACCGTTCCCGGGTCCGGCCCGAGGAGCTGGACGACTGCCCCCGCGAACTGTTCCACATGGCCCACATCTGTGACGGCCCTCCGGAGATCCCCGCGGACAAGGAAGGCTTGATCCATACGGGACGGGATGCCCGTTACTACGTCGGGGAAGGGGCGATCGACGTCGCGGACATCATCCGCAGGCTTCCGGAGCACGTCGTCCTCTCCATCGAGCTGCCGCACCTGGCGCGGGTCGCGGACTGGGGAGCGACGGAACACGCGCGCCGCTGTCTGAAAACGGCGAAAGAGTACATGGCCAAACACGGCATCGTCTGATTCAAAATAGCCCGCAAACGCCGTTGCCGTTTGCCGCCGCCCGACGTGCCCGCCCGGGGGACTTCGGAAGGCGGGACGACGGATTCCGGAGCCGTCCCGGATTCCACCGCCAATTTCGTTTACGGGCAGTTTAAGGAGTGATGTTCATGGCAACCAAGGAGATAACAGCCGAACAGCTTCAGATGCTGGAGGAGCTCGTGGCCCGGGCCCGCCGGGTCCAGAGCGTCATCGAGGGGTATTCGCAGGAGAGGGTGGACCGTATGTGCCGGGCCGTGGCCTGGGCTGCGGGCAACCCCGAGGATTTTCAGCGCCTGTGCTGGATGGGGGTGGACGAAAGCGGGGCGGGCGACAGAAACGGCCGCTACGGCAAGCGGCACAAGATCCTCGGCGTGCTGCGCGATGCCCTGCGCCAGAGGAGCGTCGGGATCGTCGAGATGAACCCCGAAAAGGGGCTGGTACGCTACGCCAAGCCCGCGGGGCTGATCGCCTCCTTGATCCCCATGACCAATCCCGAGCTGACCCCGATCGTCACGGCAATCTACGCGCTCAAAGCCCGCGACGTCGTCATATTCTCCCCTCACCCACGGACGAAAAAGACGACGTTCGAGGCCGTGCGCCTGATGCGGGATGCGCTCAGGGCCCTTGGGGAGCCGGAGGACTTCCTTCAGTGCATCGAGGACCCGAACATGGCCGTAGTGGAGCAGATCATGAAGATGGGCGACCTGATCATGGCCACAGGGGGTCCGGCCATGACCAAGGCCGCGCACAGCTCGGGAAAACCCGCCTACTGCTCGGGGGCCGGCAACGCGACGATGATCTTCGACGAGACGGCGGACGTCGAGATCGCCGCCCGCAACACCCGCATCAGCAAGACCTCGGATTTCGGCTCGGGATGTTCCGCGGACGGCAATCTGATCATTCACGGCAAAATCTACGACCGGATGGTGAAGGCGCTCCAGGACGAGGGCGGTTACCTGGCCAACGACGAGGAACGCGAAAAACTCAAGCGCGCCATGTGGGACGAGGAGGGACACCGGATCGTCGCCACCGTCGCGGTCTCGCCCCAGAAACTGGCCCAGGCCGCCGGGTTCGAGATCCCCGAGGATCGCCGATTCATCATGGTCACGGGCGACGGCATCGGCAAGGAGCACAAGTTCTCCGGCGAGAAACTGACCACGCTGCTGGCCCTCTACCGCTACGAGGGGGAGTTCGAGAACGCGCTCGCCATGATGGATCGGATCTATCGTGTGGGCGGACGCGGCCACTCCTGCGGGATCTACAGCCACGACGACGAACACATTCACCGTCTGGCCCTCCGGGCTCCGGTCACCCGCATCATGGTCCGGCAGCCTCAGTCCAAGGCCAACGCGGGCAGCGCGGAGAACGGAATGCCCATGACCTCCAGCATGGGATGCGGCATCTGGGGCGGCAACATGGTCTCCGAGAACATCGCCCTGAAGCATTACATGCAGAGCACCTGGGTCGCCCGTCCCATCCTCAGGGATCAGCCGGACGAGGCCGTTCTCTTCGGGGAGTTCTTCGACCCCTCGCGGACCCGGCCCTCCTGACGGCGGAAATACGGGACGAGATCCCGATAAATGCGCACACGATGCGCAAAATCAGAGAAACGGAGGAGAGTTCGATGAAACGATCGCTCGCAACGGCAGCGGCCATTCTGTTCCTGATGCTGCAGCAGGTTCTTCCTGCCTCAGCGGCCTATCCGGACAAGAACATCAACGGCTACATCGCCTGGGGGGCCGGAGGCGGAACGGACAACGCCTCCCGAGCCCTCACCCCGCTGGTCGAAAAGCTTCTGGGCGCCAAGATCATTCTGCAGAACAAGCCCGGCGCCGCAGGCTCTCTGGCCACGACGCTCGTCTCCAATATGCCCGCCGACGGCTACTCCATTCTCTACAACGCCGAAGGGCCGGCCCTCTACAAAATCCTGGGGCTCGGCAAGTTCGACTACAACGATTTCGAGACGCTCTGCCTGATGGTCTTCGGAGTCGACGTCATCTGCGTCCATCCCGACACCCCCTACAAGACCCTGGATGAGCTGGTCAAGGCCGCGCAGGCCAGTCCCAGGACGATCAAGCTGGCCTCCACCGGTACCGGAGGAATCCCCTTCGTCATCGCCTCGATCCTGAAGGCCATGCACAACGTCGAGTTCAACCTGGTCGGGTTCGACGGGGACGGCTCCGGAATCGCCGCCCTTTTGGGCGGACACGTCGACGGCATGCCCATCAGCATGATGGGAGCGGGCACCGTGGATCTGATCAAGACGGGCAAGCTGCGCGCCCTGGCCGTCATCTACGACAAAAGGGTAGAACAGCTGCCCGACGTCCCGGCGATCACCGAGATCTATCCCGAGTTCGCCCAATACCTGCCCATCGGGCACTTCTACGGCGCGTTCGTCAAGAAGGGGACGCCGGAGGACATCGTGACGAAACTGCGGGACGCCTACATGACGGCCGTAAAGGACCCCAGCTTCATGGACTTCATCCAGCGCCTGAACGGCATCCCCCTCGCCCTCTCGGGGGAGGAGGCCGGGGAGTTCCTTCGCAAGAACCAGTCGAACGTCGCCTGGCTCCTTCAGGATGCCGGGGTGACAAAGGCATCCCCCGAGGAGTTCGGAATCCCCAAGCCCTAGCTTCCGCATCTTCTAAGAAGGTTCGAGAATACACTCCACAAAAAAGGACGGGATTCTCCAATGCTGAAAAAACTCACCTCTCTGCTGCTCGTTTCCCTGACGCTCGCTGCCGCTTCCGCCTCGTTCGCCGGGGAGTATCCGGAGAGAAACATCAACGGCTACATCGTCTGGGGCGCCGGGGGCGTCACGGACAACGTCTCCCGCGCCCTGGCCTCGCTGGCGGAAAAGGAGCTGGGCGCTTCCATCGTCATGCAGAACAAGACCGGCGCCTCGGGGGCGATCGCCACGACCTACGTCCACAACGCACCCGCCGACGGATACAGCCTTTTGTTCGGAGCCGAGAATCAGGGACTTTACAAGGTGATGAACCTCTCGCAGATCGACTACGACGAGTTCATCCCCCTGCTGATCGCCATGGGCAACACCGGCGTGGTCTGCGTATCCCCCTCCTCCCCCCACGCCACCTACAAGGATTTCATCGACGCTGCCCAGGGCGAGAAGAAGTTCTCCATGGGCAGCACGGGGCCCGGAGGGTTCCCCTACGTCGCAAGCTGCATGATGACCGACATCCATAAAGGCGTCCGCTTCAACTTCGTCCAGTTCGACGGGGAGGCCGGAGCGCTGACGGCCCTGATGGGCGGCCATATCGATGCGGTCCCGGTAGGGCTTCTGTCGGCCGCGGAGCTCATAAAAGGGAACAAAATCCGCGCATTGGCCGTTTTGGCGGACAAACGCCTTCCTCAGTTTCCCGACCTCCCCGCCATCACGGAGTTCTTTCCCGAATATGAGCGCTATCTCCCGTGGGAGGCCTTCTACGGCGTCTTCATCAAAAAGGGAACCCCGGACGATATCGTGAACAAGCTCAAGGACGCCTTCATCGAGGCCTCCCGGAATCCGGTTTTCGACAAGTTCGCCGAAAACCTCGGGGGCACCAAGCTCGCATTGACCGGGCAGGACGCCCGTGCATACGTCGACAAGAATCGCTCGGTCGCCGCGTGGCTGATGCAGCGGGCCGGGGCCGCCAAAAGGTCCCCCGCCGAGTTCGGAATTCCCGAACCCTAGGCCGCAAGTACGGCCCCCGCCGCGCCCTGGGCGGGGGCCTGTTTTTCGACGGCCGAAGCCTTCACCCCCCTCCCCGAAACGGAGAAAGCCGCCATCCCGCGAAAGGAGATCCGACCATGCAGGATCATTCGGAAACGAACTCCAGAAAACCCGGAGAACTCGCCTTTGCCCTTCTGTGCGTCCTATTCGGCGCGTTGGGCTACTACTTCGCCATGGACATCACGAGCGGAGAGCTCTCCTCCCCCTCCGTGGCTCCCAAACTCGCATCGGCCGTCATCGTCCTCATGGGTCTGGCCGAGCTGCGGCGCTGCCTGAAGAAGGGAAAGCCGCTCCCGGGCCCCGGCCCCCTGTTGCGCTATCTCTTCACCTGGGACGTCGTGTTCATCCTTGCGATGCTGGGGGCCTATTCGATCCTTCTTCCCATCCTCCACTTTCCTCTGGCCTCGTTTTTGTTTCTGCTCTGCTCCCTCTTCTACTTGCAAAGGGGCAAGCGCTTCTTCCTGTGCCTCGCCGTATCGGTATCGTCCATCGCCGTTTTGGTGGGGATATTCAAATACATCTTCAAGGTTATGCTGCCCTGATTCGACAAGGCGGCAGGTCCCCTCGACAGAGTAAGGAGACAAACACATGGAACAAATGCACGGCTTCCTCGCACCGTTTTTCAACATTCAGATGGTGGCCCTCGTCTGGCTGGGCGTCCTGGCCGGCGTCTGGGTCGGGGCCATTCCGGGCCTATCCGTCACCATGGCCGCTTCCCTGCTGATCTCCTTCACGTTCTCCTGGAGCCTCGACAACGCCCTCGCCCTGATCTGCGGGGTTTTCGTCGGCGGCGTCTACGGAGGCGCGATCACGGCAATCCTGCTCAACATCCCGGGAGCGCCCGCAGCCATCGCCACGGGGTTCGACGGCTATCCCCTGGCCAGGAGAGGCGAGGCCGGACGCACCATCGGCCTGGTGACGACGGTCTCCATCTTCGGCGGCCTGCTGGGAATCGCCATCCTGGCGGTCGCGGCCCCCGTAGTCGCTAATTTTGCGCTCAAGTTCGCCCCGCGGGACTACTTCCTGCTGGCCCTGATGGGACTGCTCCTGATCGGCAGCATCGGGGGCGGGGACCCGATCAAGGGCATACTGGCCGGGGCCGTCGGCGTGCTTCTCAGCATGGTGGGGATGGATCCCTCCACGGGAGAGCTCCGCTACACGTTCGGCAACATCTACCTCATGGCGGGGATCAGTTTCGTCACCGCCATGATCGGCCTTTTCGGCGTTTCCGAGGTGCTCTTTCAGCTCAGGGACAGCACGCAGGCCGCAGCCAAACAAAAACTGGACAAGATCGTTCCGGACCTCAAGACCTTTTTCAGCCATCTTCCCCTGGCCCTGAGATCGGGGCTTCTGGGCGTCTGGATCGGCGCTCTGCCGGGAACCGGGGGGGACGTCGCCGCCCTCCTGGCCTACGATCAGGCGAAGCGATCGGTCAAAAATCCGGAGTACCCCTTCGGCGAGGGGGCCATCGAGGGAGTGATCGCTCCGGAATCCGCGAACAAGGGAGCCGTAGGGGGAGCCTTCATTCCGATGCTGACCCTGGGCATACCGGGCGACGCCGTGACGGCCATCATCATCGGAGCGCTGTTCATCCACGGGCTCAAGCCCGGCCCCATGCTCATGGTGGAGAACCCGGACATCTTCTGGACGATCATATCCCTGCTCCTCATCGGCAACATCGCCCTCCTGGTCATCGGACTGCTGAGCGTGAAAATGTTCAGCAAGATCATCGAGGTCCCGAAACTCATCGTCATGCCGGTGGTGATCATCCTCTCCATCATCGGGACCTACTCCATCCAGAACAGTTTGACCGACGTATTCTGGATGATCGGCTTCGGAGTGCTCGGCTACTTCATGCGGGCCTACGGATACAGCACGGCGCCCATGGTCCTGGGAATCATTCTCGGCCCCCTCCTGGACTCCAATTATCGTCGCGCCATGCAGAGTGCGGGGGACGAAATCCTCCCCTTCCTGACGAGCTTCGTCGCCCACCCCCTGACGCTCTTCCTGACGTGCTGCATCGCCTATCTCATCGTATCGCAAACCCCCTGGTGGCGGGGCAAGCGCAAAAGGACATCCGCGACGGTCGAGATATCCTGATCCCGGCCGTTCGCCCCACTTCCGGCCCCGCAATGAATGCGGGCGCAAACTCAAAGGAGGACTCCGTCGTGTTGAAGGAAAAGACTTTCTGGGCGGACACGGAATTTTTTGGTCTTTTGGGGACCCCTGTTAGGAAATCCCTTTCTCCCGCCATGCACAACGCCAACTTCCGGGCGCTGGGCATGAACGCTCTGTACAGCCCCTACGAAGTCGACGAGGAGAGCCTGCCGAAAGTGCTCCCCTCGCTGGGAGCCCTGCGATTCAAGGGGCTCAACATAACCATGCCCCTGAAGCAAAAAATCATCCCCTACCTCGACGAACTCGACGAACTCGCCGAGCTGTGCAATGCCGTCAATACCGTTTACTGGAAGAACGGCAGGCTCTGCGGTTCGAACACGGACGGGATCGGCTTCGTACACGGATTGAAGGAACAGGGGCGCTACGACCCGACCGGAAAGCACTGCCTGATCTTCGGAGCCGGCGGAGCCGCCCGCGGCGTCGCCTTCGCCCTATGCGCCTCGGGAATCAGCACCATCACCCTTTGGGGAAGGGCTTCAGGACACGAAAGGATCGGAAAGCTGGCCAGCGACCTCAACGCCTACCGCTCCGGAGTGTGCAGGATCCAGTCCACGGAGCCGGGCGACCTGCCCAAATTGTTCGGGGAGTCCGAGCTCGTCATCAATTCGACGTCGGTGGGCATGACCCCCGAAACGGATGCCACGCCTTTCGACACCGCACTTCTGGAGCCCCGCCACATGGTCTGCGATCTCGTCTACGTGCCCCACGACACCAAGATGCTGCGAGAGGCCGAGGCGCGGGGCAGCCGAACCCTGGCGGGCTACTGGATGACGATCTGGCAGGGCGTGGAGGCATTCCGACGCTGGACGAACCGGGAGCCCAACGTCGAGGTCATGACCAGGACCATCCTGGAGCACCTGACGCGTCGGGAGGGAACATCCCGATGAACTTCGCTTCCGGCGCCCTCCCCTCCCGCATCGCGATCTGCGAGGTCGGTCCCCGGGACGGGCTGCAAAACGAAAAAACGCTGCTTTCGATCGAACGGAAGGTGGAATTGATCGAGGCCGCCGTGGAGGCGGGGGCACGAAGCGTGGAGATCGGATCCTTCGTCCATCCCAAGGCCGTTCCGGCAATGGCGGAGACCGACGAGGTCGCGCGGCGGCTCGCTCGAAAGGAAGGGGTGGAATACCGAGCCCTCGCCATGAACCTGAAAGGCGTCGAACGCGCCCATGCGGCCGGACTGAGCAAGGTGAAGGTCACGGTTTCCGCGAGCGACGAGCACTCCCGGAAAAACAGCAACGCCTCTCCGGAGGAGGTCATCCAAAGCTTCGCCTCATGCGCGGCCTTCTGTGCGGAACGCGGCATGGCGCTGAGCGGGGCCATCTCCACCGCATTCGGATACTCCGACATCGGCGTCATGCCCCTGGAGAGGATATTCCCCATCGTCGAGGCGTATCTGGCCCTCGGCGTGCGCGAGATCTCCATGTCCGACACCACGGGCGTGGCCAACCCCGCCCAGGTGTACGAAAACATGACCCGTCTCCGGGAGCGTTACGGCGAGGTCACATGGACGCTCCACACCCACAATACCCGAGGCATGGCCCTGGCCAACATCTATGCCGCGTTGACGGCTGGAGTGTCGCATTTCGACGCCTCCTTCGCCGGCCTTGGGGGGTGTCCGTTCGCCCCGGGGGCCTCCGGCAACATCGCCACGGAGGACGTGGTGCACATGGCCCATGCGATGGGGATCGAGACGGGCTACGACCTGGCCGGAAGCGTCGCCCTGGCCCGCAGGGTGGAGTCGTACGTGGGGCACCCCGGGGACAGCAGCATGTTGCGCTTGTCCGGGACGGAGTTTTGCCGCTGACCCCTTCCTCTGGCAATCCGGCCGCGTGTGCTATACTTCGCTCTGATGCCGGAGGGCCGACCTTCCGGACATGACTCTCTCGACGAAAGGCAATGATCGCAGGTGAAAGAGGAGACGGTGCGCTCGGTCGAACGCGCCTTCGCAGTGCTGAACGTCTTTACCCTGGACGAGCCGCAATTGACGCTGAACCGGATCGCCGAGAAGATCGGTTTGCCCATGAGCACGACCCTCCGCTTTCTGAACACCCTGGTCGGGGTGGGGGCCCTGAGCCGTACCGGCCAACGGACCTACTCCCTCGGCAGCAGAATCTATCTTCTGGGCGCCGTGGCTCGGGGGCACTACAAGCCGTACCAGGTGATCCATCCCTACATGGAGCGGATGCGGGACAAGACCAAGGAGGCCGTCTCCCTCTACGGCATCGAGGAGGAATGCCGGATCTGCTACGAGCACGTTCCGAGCCTTCTGACCATGCGGTGCGTCGTCCGGGTGGGCGACCGTTTTCCGCTGTGGGCCGGAGCGTCGGGCAAGGTGCTGTTGGCCTACGCCTCCGAGGACGTCGTCCGAAGAGAATTGGCGAAACTGACCCCCATCACCCGGGGGACGATTACCGACGAGGGCGCCTTCCGCAGGGACCTCGAGCTCATACGCAACCGGGAATACGCGATCAGTCGCGGAGAACGGGAGGACGGCATCCTCTCCATCGCCGTCCCCATCTTCGACTGGCAGGGAAATGCCGTCTACGCCTTTTCTCTTGCCGGCCCGGCCCTGAGATTCACCGAAAAAAAGGCGGTCGGCCTCGTCCCGGAGATTCAGCAGCTCTGCGTCGAGATCTCCCGGAAACTTTTCGCCTGATCGGCCCCCTCGTTTCAAACAAAAACCGACGCCCGCCGCCCCAGTCCGCACTATCGGACCGGGGCCGCATTTTAGCCGTTCTTCCCCCTCGGAACGGTCCCCGCAGAAACGGCTTTTTGCAGAAGAGAGGTATGCGTGCTAAAATTTTGGAGATGAGAGTCGACCGAACCCCAACCTCTTTCCGAGCCATTCGCCAACGCCGAACAACGAACCAGTACGGAGATCGTCGCCCAAGCCCGCTCTCATCGCTTCAGTGAGCACACAAAGGAACCGCCCCAGATCGAAAGTTCGAGAAACAGGCGGGCGAGCGAAGAAAAGGACGAGGTATGCGAGCGACCTGAAATTGGAACAACAATCGAGACAGAGGTGATCGCATCATGGTATCGGGCTCTATGCTTCTTGTCATTCTTGTCGTATCGATCGTCATCATGGTCTTCATGATCTCCAAGTTTCGGATTCATCCGTTCGTATCGCTCTTCACCGTAGCGCTGCTCATGGGTCTGGCCTCCGGCATGCCCCTTCTGGAGGTGACCAACACCATATCCACCGGTTTTGGAAACACGTGCCGCTCCATCGGCATCGTCATTCTGTTCGGCACGATCATCGGGGCGATGCTGGAGGGGAGCGGGGCCGCGATCACGATGGCGGACACCGTCCTGAAACGCGTGGGAGAAAAACGCCCCGCCCTGGCCATGAGCATCATCGGGTGGATCGTCTCCATCCCGGTCTTCTGCGACTCGGGCTTCGTCATCCTCTCCTCCCTCAACCGCTCCCTGGCCAAGCGCAGTGGAACCAGGATGGCGACCATGGCCATCGCGCTCTCCACAGGGCTTTACGCCACGCACACCCTGGTTCCTCCGACCCCCGGCCCCATCGCCGCCGCAGGAAATCTGGGAGCGGATCTCGGGCTCGTCATCCTCTGGGGCGCCGCCGTATCGATCCCCGCCATGTTGGCCGGCTATCTCTACGCCGTCACCGTGGGGAGCCGTATCGAGGTGAGGGCGTCGGACGACGACGACTGGGAAGCGCTGCTCCACCGTCACCTCAAACTTCCCTCCCCCACACAGGCGTTCGCCCCCATCGTCGTCCCGCTGCTCCTGATCGCCCTGAGTTCGGCAGTGAACTATCCCACCATCCTCGCCCTGGTCGGCAAGGGCTCGGCGCTTCACTCGGCGGCCTCCTTCATAGGCAGCCCCATGATCGCCCTCTTCGTCGGTCTGCTTCTCTGCATCCCGCTCGTCCCCTCCCACAGAGACAGAGGAGACGAGGACTGGAGCAACTGGCTCACCAAGGGCGTCAAGGACGGAGCCTCGATCATCATGATCACGGCCGCAGGGGGCAGCCTGGGAGCCATCATCGCCGCGACGAAGGTCGGTGCGTACATCGGCGAGCAGCTGGCGCAGTTCCGGCTCGGGGTCTTCCTTCCCTTCATCATCTCCGCAGCCCTGAAGACCGCTCAGGGCTCCTCCACCGTAGCGCTCATCACGACCTCCGGCATCGTCGCGCCGCTTCTTTCCTCT
The DNA here is from genome assembly GCF_003860125.1 of Fretibacterium sp. OH1220_COT-178. Classification (NCBI taxonomy): domain Bacteria; kingdom Thermotogati; phylum Synergistota; class Synergistia; order Synergistales; family Aminobacteriaceae; genus Fretibacterium; species Fretibacterium sp. OH1220_COT-178. Next base: position 45,674 of record NZ_RQYL01000020.1, read on the forward strand.
CTTGGCCTGGGAGCGCCCATGGGCGCGGTGCTCGCGACCCTTTCCATCGGATGCGGCGCCATGGTGGTCTCGCACGCAAACGACTCCTACTTCTGGGTCGTGACTCAGTTCTCGGATATGGAGGTCGGCGACGCCTACAAGGCCCAGACCGTCGCCACGTTCATCGAGGGGGTCGTAGGGGTGATCGGTGTTTGGATCGTCTCGCTGTTCCTGCTCTGACCGCAGACACGGACCTGCGAACGGAGGCCCTCCGGCGAAACGGGCACGAAAATCATCGTCGGGAATGGAATGAGGATTGGAAGCACAAGACAAAAGGGACGGGCCCGAAGGCTCGTCCCTTGTTTGCCGCTTGCCGTGTGGTACGAATACCGCTCTTTTCCGCCGATCCGATCAGCGCTTGGAGAACTGCCTCTTGCCCCGGGCGCCCTTCTGACCGAACTTCTTGCGCTCGACCATGCGGGGGTCCCGAGTCAGAAGCCCCTCCTTCTTCAAAGCGGGGCGCAGATCGGGGTTCATCCGAATAAGCGCGCGGGCGATCCCCATCTTGATTGCGCCCGCCTGTCCCGTCAACCCGCCTCCCGAGGCATTGACGAAGACGTCGACCTTCCCCTCCAGGTTCGCCACCTTCAGGGACTGCAAAACCTGCGCCTGCCAAACCAGGCGCGGGAAGTACTCCTCGACCGTCCGGTCGTTGATCTTGAGCTCTCCGTTGCCCGGGCAAAGCCTCACGCGGGCCAGGGCGTTCTTGCGGCGGCCCGTTCCCCAGCAATAGCTATTTTCCTGCATCTGCCTGTCCTCCTGCCTCGAAACTTATATGTCAAGCGCTTCCGGCGCCTGAGCGACGTGGGGATGGTTGGGGCCCGTGTACACCTTGAGCTTGCTCGCATACTTCAGACGGGTCTTGGGAAGCATACCCTTCACGACGTGCTCGAACAGAAACTCCGGACGCTTCTCGAGCATCCTCTCCCAAGGGATGGAACGGTACCCGCCGGGATGGCCCGTATGGTAATGATAGTGGGACTGAGCGCCCTTGCGGCCCGTCAGCCTGACCTTGTCCGCGTTCACGACGATGACGTAATCCCCCGTATCCACGTGGGGCGTGAAGGTCGGCTTATGCTTGCCCGTCAGAACCCGCGCGATACGCGCCGCCAGACGACCGATGGGCCTGTCCGTCGCATCGACGATGAACCACTTTCTCTCCACCTGGCCGGGCTTGGCCAGATAGGAACTGCTGCCTGCCATCTTGTTTCCTCCTCAAACTCGAACCGGCCCCGCCTTCCAGGACGGCGTCCGTCGTTTTTTCATCTATATTTACAGCAGAACAACGCCTTTCTATCGTCAGGCCGACAAAACAAAGCCCTTTATCCACCTCGGATTTGTGGCAGGGGGCCATCCGGGAAGATCCGGCCTTCCAGCCGGCCGCTCGATTCAAGCGTTGCGCCTTACAGACCTTTATTGTATACGAACCAGACGATCGTTCGCAAGTACCCCGGGCAACCTTCCGCGTTTCGCCACGGACCGGCCGTCGATCTCCTTCAGATCCATCGTCATGTCCATGGGAACCGCATGGGCGATGTAGCTCCCGACCCCGAACACATCCGCGCCGACCTCCGCGAGGTCGGCGATGCGCTTCGGGTTGAGTCCCCCGGAGACCACGATCTTCACACGGCCGAATCCCGCCTGATCCAGACGAAAACGCACTTCGCGCACCAGATCCAGGGTAACGCCGCCCCGCTCTCCGGGCGTGTCCAGACGTATGGCATCCAATCTGTCGCCCAACGCCTCGGCAAGCCTCAGGGACTCCTCGCACTCGTCCTTGAAGGTGTCCACCAGGAAAACCCGCCCCAGTCCGGCCGGAAGGGCCGCATCGTAAGCGCGGGCCAGCTGCAGGGTATCCCCCACGATCAGAACCGCCGCATGGGGTACGGTCCCCGAGGGCTCGAGGCCGCAGAGCTTCGCGCCCAGAACCGAGCTCGCCCCCGCACAGCCCCCGACCTGAACCGCGACCGCATCCATGACGGAGGCCACGGCGGGATGAACGTGACGCGCGCCAAAGGAGAGCACGGGCTTGCCTCCCGCCGCGTCGACGCACTCGCGCGCCGCCGTCGCCCAGGCCGTGGAGCTCGAGAGAAAACCCAGAAGGGTCGTCTCGTAGACGCCAAACGCTCCATAGGGACCTCGAATGCGGACCAACGTCTCCTTCGGGGCAAAACGCTCCCCCTCCGGCAGCGCCTCGACCTCCACCGGAAGCCCCTTCAGGAGCTCCATCAGCTCGGCGAGCCCCGCAAACAAACCGGAGGAACGCGTAAAGATCTCCGCCGTGACGGGAACATCCAACCGGCCCGTGGAGGCCAGCACGTCCCGGGTGTTGACGAAGTAGACATCCGTCGTCGCCCCCGAGCGTATTTCCTCGTGCGTGGCGCTCAAAAGACGACGTTTCTCGGTCTTGAAATCCGTTACATCCCTCAGGGAATTCAGCATCGCATCAACGCGTCCGGCCTCCGTCAGGGCAACAGGGCAAGGACGAGGGAGGTCAGCATGAACACGGAGGCGAGGACGACCGTAACCTTCGTCAGCCCCGTGAAACGCTGCCACTGCCCCGTATCCGCCTGAGTTCCGCCCCCGAAGACGCCCGAGAAGCCCCCCTGTTTGCGATGCTGCGCCAGCACCACAATCATCAGCAGCACGGCAATCACAATATGCACCAAAGAAAGCAAAGTCCGCACCTGAAAACTCCTCCTCCGGAAAAAATCGGAGCGCTCTCGAAGGATCGAACGCCCGATCATTTGTCAAGCATTCATTTTATCATACATCCACCGCATGCGGGGAATCCCCCGAACTTCCTTCACAGGACAGAAGCTCCTGCAAAACCCGGAGGGCGGCGGCACGGTGCGATATGGCGTTCTTCACGGCAGCCGGCAGAGCGGCGAACGAGACGTCGAAACCGTCCGGCAAAAAGAGCGGATCGTAGCCGAAGCCCCCCTCTCCCGACGGATGCTCCGCGAGCCGGCCCGGGCAGTCCCCCTCGCAGACCAGGGTCCATGCCCCGGGGATCGACAGGGCCAGGGCTGCGACGAAGCGGGCCCTGCGATCCTTCCGCCCCGCCATCCCGCCCAAAAGCCAGCGATTTCGATCCTCGTCCGTCCCCTCCACGATGCGGGCGGAGCGGACGCCCGGCCCCCATTCCAGTGCCGCAACCTCGAGGCCGCTGTCGTCCGCCAGGCTCGGCAGACCCGACGCCCGAGCCCAGGCCCGAGCCTTCAGCATGGCATTGACCGCGTAGGTGTCCCCCGTCTCGTCCACGACGAGGGCACCGACCTCCGGAGCGAACAAAAGACGCCCGACGAAGGAATCCGGCAGCATCGCCCGGAACTCCTCGTACTTGCCCCGGTTCCCCGTGGCCAGGAGCAGCGTTTCAAAAAACAAGGGGGGCCCGCTCCTCCTCCGAGAGCGCCAGGGCCGAGAGCTGGCGCTCTCGGATCTCGCGGCACCCTTTCAGACAGAGGTCGAAGATGCGGTCGGCCTCGGACCGAGAAAAAGGGGCCTCCTCCCCGGTCCCCTGGATTTCGACGAAACGATCGGCGTGATCGGCAACGACGTTGACGTCGGCGCTCGCCGCCCGATCCTCCGCGCTGTCGAGGTCGAGGCAGGCAACGCCCCCGACGATCCCCGCACTGATGGCGGAGACGCACGACACAAGCGGCAGCGCGCCGAATGCCCCCCCGTCCCGAAGGGTCCTCAGGGCGTCCACCAGGGCGACGTACCCGCCGTTCACGGACGCCACGCGCGTCCCTCCGTCGGCCTGGAGGACATCGCAGTCTATGGTGACGGTACGCGGCCCCAGACGATGCAGATCCACGGAGATCCGAAGAGCCCGGCCGATCAGGCGCTGGATCTCCGCGCTGCGCCCGCTGATCCCGGACCGGGAGGCGCGCTGAGTCCGGCGATCCGTGGAACGGGGCAACATCGCGTACTCCGCGGTAATCCAGCCCTGATCCGTGCCGCGCAGGAAGAGGGGCACCCTGTCCTCGACGGTGGCAGTGCAGAGGACCCGGGTCTCGCCGAGTACGGCCAGCACGGAGCCCTCCGCATAACGCGTGTAATGCCGCTCGAAGGACACGGGGCGCAACGCATCGTACGGCCGTGTTCTCCGCTCCGGAACCGTGCCGTCCATCCTACGAGCGCGGCAGCTGCCAGGGCACGGTCAGGTCGACAGGCGCCCCGGCCGAGGCGACCGCGCCATCGATCAAAAAGCGAACTTTCACGATGGGCGGAAAATTGTCCTGCATCGTCCGTACGATGCCCGTGATCAAAAACTGGCTGTTCCGCTGCCCGAGCTTGGCCAGAGCCTGTGCGAAGGCCCCGGACAGGTCCAGAAAAACCGTGTCCGCCCCTCGGAACACGTGCAGCACGCGCACGCCGGTCTCGGCCGTCTCGATGCCGCTCAGAACCAGGACGGCATGGACGGCGTCCCTGATGTTGTCCTCCTGGGCGTGCGAGACGAATCGGCGGGTCTCCTCGGCCAGCCCCCCATTCTTCAGGTGATAGAGCTTCAGGGAGAGCTGCTGGACATCCAGCTTCTGCCCGGAGGAAACCGGCACCGGCCTGGACCTTTCCTTTTCCGTGAAAGCCTCGAGCTCCTGCCTGTTCTCGACCCTGTTGTCCTTCTGCAGGAAACGCGTGTTCAGAAAACCCATCATCCAGGATGTCCCTAGATATCCGGCGACGAAGCAGAACAGGATCACCCCAAGCCAGGACAAGAGGCGCAACATCAGAGGAGCGCGTTTTTTTTCCGCTTTGCGGGCCTCCCGCCCGCGACGGCGCGACCTCCAGTCGAAGTCCTCTTCATCCCTGTAACGGCCGGCAGGATTATCCTCTCGACGCACCATGGTCATTCCCCCTACACCCTGCGCACTTGCGCGGCAATATCATTTCAGGTAGTCGACGATCCCCGCAGCCATGGCCTCGGCGATCCTCCTTTGGTACCCCGGATGAGCCAACAGCTTCGCCTCCTTGGCGTTCGTCACGAAACCGGTCTCCAAAAGCACCGCCGGCATCGCGGCTCCCCTCAGCACGAAGAAGGGCGCCTGGGCGACCCGCCTCATGGGAATCCCCTGCCGTTTTCCGGCCCCGAACAGGGACTCCGCCAGCTCCGTGCTCTCGCTGATCTTGTTGTTCTGCTGCATGTCGCCCAGGATACGGAGCAGGAGCTCCGTCTTGCGGTCCACCGCCGCAGCACCGCCGGACTTCTCCTCAACGTACTCGCGGTTCTCGATCTTCGCCAGCGCAAGCGCGTCCTTGTCCGTCGGCAGAGCCATGATATAGATCTCGAAACCTGCGGTGTTCCGCAAGGACGGCAGGGAATTGGCATGGATGCTGACGAAGACATCCGCGTCGGCCCGATTGGCGATCTCCGTCCGCTCCTGGAGCTTCAGGTAGACGTCGGTCCTGCGGGTCATGACCACCTCGAACCCCTTGGCCCTCAGGACGCCCTCCAGGGCCAGCCCGATCCCCAGGTTGATGTCCTTCTCGCGCACGCCGTTGGCCACAGCCCCCGGGTCCTTTCCTCCATGCCCGGGATCCAGGACGGCCAGGCGCTTCCCCTTCCTCCCCGCCGGAGCGCGCGTTACCTTCCTTTCGGGAACCGGCGGCGGCACCGGAGAGGGCTCGGGGACCGGGGCCGGCAGGACGCGAATATCGGCCGGCGATTCGAAGAAAAAGTCCAGGACGATGCGGCGGGGCGCATCCAGGGCCAAACGTTCCACCCGAACGCTCTTGGAATCGAAAACCAGCGAGACCCCCGAAGGCCCCCTCACCAGCTCGGCCGTGACGTTGCCATAAGGGGACGGCAACCCCTCGGGGGCCTCCACGGCGCCCGAGAACAGCACCCGAACCCTGCCGCCCTCGATCCTCATCTCCGGTTCCGCCCCATCGTTGCAGTCGATCACGGCCCGAACGCGCTCCCGCGAGGTGCTCCACCGCAGGGCCCGAATCTCTCCCTTGTTTTTCTCCGGCTGCGGCGTCCCCGCCTTCGGCAGAGGACGAGCCGCTTCCGCAACCCGAGGCTGCTCCCGGGGCCTTTCCCTTACGGGCTCCGGCGCTGCCTCCTCCTCCCCGGATCGGGCGGGCGGGGCCTCTGCGGCCGCAGGCGGCTCCTGAGGGGAGGGAGGCGTGTTCGCGGAGGGCGCATCCAGGTCAACCTCGAAGCGCAGCCGATTCCCCGCGCCCGAGCCGGATACCCTCTGAAACAGGGTCAGGGCGGACGGAATGTCCAGCCACCATCGACCGTCGCGCTCGAAGGCCGCCGCATAAAGCGGAACGAGGTTAAGATCCTTCCATGCAGCCACGGCGTTCAGGACGACTCGGATCCGCACGTCGTCCCGCACGAGGTGAAGCTCCTCCCCCGCCGCCGAGGCCTGAAACCCCAAAAGCGCTCCCGTATCCGCCAGGGAGACCCAGGGTTCCGACCCCGACCCGCTCGTCGTCGGGACGGACCCCAGGGCGTTTCCGCCCCGATAAAGGGTGGCACTCCCCCACGCCGGGCCCGCGGCCAGCACGGAAAGCAGCAGGAAGAGGCCGAAAATCAGCACGGGACATCTGGGACAGTTCAGGGGACGCATCTAGCTTCGGGACACCCCCACGATGAGCGAAGCCGCCTCTCGGGCCGCCTCGGCGCTCACGTCCAGGTGGGTGACCAGACGGAAGGTGTCCGGCGCGGATTTGTTGAAAAGGACCCCCTTCGACCGGCATGCCTCCAGAATCCTGTCGGCGGAGGAAACATCCTTGGCCTTGAAATAGACCATATTGGTGGGGCGTTTCGCCGCCGAGACCTCCAGGCCCCCCTCGGCCAGAATCTCCCCGATCCGGCGGGCGTTCTCGTGATCCTCCGCCAGGCGGTCGATATTGTTCCTCAGGGCGTACAGCCCCGCAGCGGCCACGACCCCAACCTGACGCAGCCCGCCGCCCAGCCGCTTGCGCCAGAAGCGCGCGCGTGCGACGAAATCGCGCGACGCACAGAGCAGGCTGCCCATCGGGGCCCCCAAGCCCTTGGAAAGACAGATCTGGACGCTGTCGGCGTCGCGAACCAGGTCGGCGGCCCGGACCCCGAGCGCCACCGCCGCGTTGAAGAGCCGGGCCCCGTCGATATGGACGCTCAAACCCCGGCTGTGGGCCCAGGACGCGCGCTCCGAGATCTCCTGAGGCGTGGAGGCGTGCCCCCCGCGCCGGTTGTTCGTGTTCTCGAAACAGACGAGCCGGGCCCGGACAAAGTGGACGTTATCCGCGGGCCTCAGTACCGCCTCCATCTCGGGGATGCCGGGCAGCCCCGAGGGATCGTCGGCCGCAAGGGGCACGACCCCGCCAAGACAGGCCATTCCTCCCCCCTCGAAGTTCAGGATGTGGGTCTCCCGGCCCAGGACAACCCCCTCCCCGCGGCCGCAGTGCGTCAGGATGGCCGTCAAATTGCCCTGGGTGCCCGAAGTGACGTAGAGGGCGGCCTCCTTGCCCAAAAGGCCGGCGGCCTCCTCCTCGAGGCGCAGAACCGTGGGGTCGTCGCCGTAGACGTCGTCCCCGACCTCCGCCTCCGCCATCGCCCTTCTCATCGCCGCGCAGGGCTTCGTCACCGTATCGCTTCGCAGATCTATGGGAAACAACAAACGCACCTCCAGCTCCGAATCACGAGACCTCATCCCCGCCACGAAGGCGCCCAGCCGTAACGAAAGGGCATCCCGGACGGCCTTCCGATCAAAAAACGCCGCTTCATCATCGAATCCGGTTCATCAAGCGAACCACCACGGAGGGTTTTCCTTCCGTCCGCTCAGAGCCCGCCGCAAAAGCGCGCCCACGGCAGGAGATCGTCCTCGACCAGACAGCCCGCTATCCTGGCCGGATGCCCCGGTCGCCCATGAAAGTCGCTCCCCCCGGTCGCGTAAAGACCGCGTCTTCCGGACTGGGTCAGACAACGCAAAACCTGGGCGGTGTCGGCGCCCTGGAACCAGCACTCCACCCCCCAGAGCCCCATCCCCTTCAAGCGATCCAGCACGGGCTCGAAACGGTCGGGATCCGGCAGGGAGACCAAGGGATGCGCCCAGACGGGAAGCCCCCCCGCGGCCCGAACGACCCGGATGCACTCCTCCACGGGCGAAAGGGACCGCGGGACATAGGCTGCGGCACCGCGCCCGAGGTAACGCACGAAAGCCTCGCGGACGGAGGCGACATGCCCCCTCTCCCGGAGGACCTGGGCAATGTGAGGACGCCCCACAACCCTGCCCCCCGCCACGGCCTCGATCTCCTCCATCACAATGGGAATACCGAGACCGTTCAGGAGCTCGCAGATCGCCAGATTCCGCTCTCGCCTCGCGACACGCGAGCGCTCCATGAGGGCGCTCAATTCGGGGGACGAAAGGTCGAAACGGTACCCCAGGATATGCAGCTCTCCCTCCGGGGAGTCGGACGAGAGCTCGACCCCCGCCACCCCCCGTATGCCCTGGCGACGGCACCCCGCCAGGAACGGAACGACCCCCTCCGCGGTGTCGTGATCGGTCAGGGAGGCGACGGCGACCTTGTGCCTACGCAATAAACGCACCAATTCCAACGGGCCGAACGCTCCATCGGAACAGGTGCTGTGGATGTGCAGATTGATCCGAATCAACGGCTATTCCTTCTCGGACTCCTCCTGGAGCATCAGGTCGAGCTCGAAAAGGGACGACACGTCCAGCAACAGGATCAATCGTCCATCGGCGGGCTTGGCCACCCACAGGACATAGCGCTTATCCATTGCGGACGAGAGCTTGGAGGCCGTCTCCAATTGGGAGTCATAAATCGTGCGAACCTCGCGGACCGAATTGACGACGATCCCGAACATGACGTCGCTGACGGACAGCACGACAATACGGGCCTCTTCGGTCAGAGGCGTGGTGGGCATTCCGATCTTGAGCTGCATGTCGAAGACCGGGACGATCGTACCCCGCAGGTTGATGACGCCGCGAATGTAGCCCGGCGCGTTGGGAACGCGGGTGATGAACGGCGGCACCCGCACGATCTCGCGGACGATGTTGACGTCGACCCCAAAATCCTCGTTTCCAAGCGCAAAGACGAGGTTGATATGCTCCTGTCCCAGGGATTCGACGTTGATGTCCTTCCCGATATCCTTCTGCAGCGCGCCCACGGCACCCGCATCCTTCACCTGTCCAGCCAAGTTCCGATCGCCTCCTTACGGGCCGCCTCAGCGATCCGTCTTCTCCCGGCCTCCTCGGGGGAGACCCCTGTCGGCTCCATTATAGCCTATTCCCCGGGGCACGTCGCGAACGAAGGGCCAAGAGGTGCCGGCCGTTCCACCAGAAATACGAAAAGGCCAGGGAGAACGAGATCGTGTCCGTGATGGGAAAAGCGCACCAGGCCCCCTTCAGGCCGAAGAGGCGGGACAGCCCCCAGACCAGGGGAATGATCAGGACAAACTGGCGCAGGACCGAGAAGCAGAGCGAGGGGATGCCCCGCCCTATCCCCTGGTAAAATCCGGAGCAGAGGATTTGAAAGCCCGCAAAAACGATTCCGAAGGCGATGAAGCGCGCTCCCGTCACCCCTCGGAAAATCAGCTCCGGATCGTCCGAGAATATTTCGAATACGCGGTCCGGGAAGAAGAACAGGATGCCGGCACCAAGGCAGCAGACCCCTGTGGCGGTCAGGGCCGACAGCTTGAGGGCCTGCCAGACCCTTCCCAGCTCGCCGGCCCCCCAATTGTATCCGACGACCGGGACCATCCCCTGATTCAGCCCGAAGATCGGCATCACGATCAGGGAGTTCGTGCGTTGAATGATGCCGTATGCGGCCATTCCCGCATCCCCCCCGTATCGGGCGAAGGTGTTGTTCAAAAAGCCGATCGTCAGGGCCACCCCGATCTGGTTCATGAAGGCGGACAACCCGACCCGGACGACCTCCGCCAGGACATGCCGGTCCGGCCTCAGCGAGGGCATGCCGGGGGTGAGGGCGCTTCTCCCTCCCGCGTAATAGCGGGTGAGCCACAGCGCCCCCATGATCTGGCTGGCCGCAGTGGCCCAGGCGGCTCCCGCCACTCCCATCCCCAGGCCAAAGATGAAGAGGGCGTCCAGAAAGACGTTCAACAGGCCTGAGAGCAGCATCGTGACCATGGCGACCCGGGCGTTCCCCTCCCCCCTCGCGGCATTGTGGCATACGATGGAATAGGAGAAGAGAGGGCTCGAAAGCGCCACGATGCGGACATACCTCACCGAGTCCGGTGCGATGGCCTCCGAGGCTCCGAGAAACCGCACGAGGTGCTCCGCCAGGACGATGTTGAGGACGGCCGCGGCCAGACCGAGCGCCAGGGAGGCCGACATGATGGTGCCCAATGCGCGCCGGGCACGATCGACGTCGTTCGCCCCCAGGCTCCTCGAGATCACGGAGACGCCGCCCGAGCCCAGCAGCATGGCGAAGGCCATGACGGCAATCTGGAGCGGAAAGGCCACGAACACCGCGGCGATGCCGTGGGGCCCGACGCCGCGTCCCACAAAAAAAGCGTCCACTACGTTATACAGGGACTGCACCATCATCCCCACTACGGAGGGCGCAGACAGGCGCAACAGGAGCTTTCCCATCGGCTCTCGTCCAAGCGCTTCTATATCCCGCATCGCATCACCCCGCATCCCCGTCGTTCGGCCCTCCCCTCCGCACCGCTCCGCGGCCCTCATGGACGGACGCGCCGTTCCTGCCCCCAAATACCGAACAGCAACGAGTTCTTCTCGGAGGGACCTCCATCATTTTACGCCATCCCCGCCGCTTGTCCGACAAAAAACGGCCCCGGACCTCCGCCCCCAGGCAAAAATCCAAGGCCGCAGCCTCCAACAAGCGCATTTCATCCTCGAAGAGCTCTGCCTGCACGCCCCAAGCTCTCCGGAGCGGGTCACGCAGCCGGGTATTCCGTCCCCCCTCCGGCCCGGGCCGCATTCAGAACGGCCAGCAGCGCCACTCCCACGTCGGCGAAGATCGCCTCCCAAAGGCCGATGGCCCCCAGGACCCCCAGCACCAGGAAAAGGAGCTTCATCCCCAGAGAGACCGCGATGTTCTCCCGCACGATCCGGCGCGTCCGGTGCGCGATCCCCACCAGCTCCGCCACCCGCGAGGGCGCATCGTTCAAGATGACGGCATCCGCGGCCTCGATGGCAACGTCGGACCCCAGGGCCCCCATGGCGATGCCCACCCGGGCCGAGGCCAGCAGAGGGGCGTCGTTCACCCCATCGCCCACGAAGGCCGCCCGCTCGTCCCCGACCAGCTCGCGGAGGGCCGTCACCTTCATCTCGGGCAGAAGTTCGGCTCGATAACCGTCCATCTTCAGCTCCCCGGCCACATGCTCCGCCGTCGTCCGGCGGTCGCCGGTCAGCATGTAGCAGCGGATGCCCCGGTCGCGCAGCGCCGCGACGGCACGCGCCGAATCCGCCCGCACGACGTCGGAGACCGCGATCGTGCCGAGGAAACGCCGCCCCCTCCCTACGTACACCACGGTCGCCGGAGAGCGCGTCGCCTTTTCGCAGACGCCCTCGACCCCGTTCTCCCGGAGCCAGGAGGCCCTGCCCGCAAGGAATCTTTCCCCATTCCAAAGGGCGCTCACGCCCTTGCCCGCGGCCTCCGAGGCCTCTATCCCCTTGGGATTGGCCGTGCCGAACGCCTCCCGGATGGAGCGGGCCAATGGGTGACCGGACAGGGCCTCGGCCACCCGGGCCGCCTCGCGGAGCTCCTCTTTGTCCACGCCCTCGGCGGGCTCCACGCCCGTGACCTGGAACACGCCCTCCGTCAAGGTCCCCGTCTTGTCGAACGCCACCGCCGAGACCTCGCTCACCGCGTCCAGGACCCCCCCTCCCTTGACCAGGATGCCGCGCTTCGATGCCGCCCCAATCCCCCCGAAATATCCCAGAGGCACGGAGATGACCAGGGCGCAGGGGCAGGAGACCATGAGGAGCACGAGCGCGCGATAGAACCATTCGCGCCATCCTCCTCCCATAACGAGCGGCGGGATCACAAAGGTGAGCAGGGCCGCCCCGAAGACGGCGGGCGTGTACCAAGCCGCGAAGCGCGTGACAAACCGCTCCACGGGCGACTTGTTCTCGGCGGCACGTTCCACCATGTTCAGGACGCGCGCGATCTCGGAGTCCTCGAAGGGGCCGGATGCCTCTACGACCAGAGACCCGTCCAGGCAAACCGTTCCGCCGTAAACTCCGGAGCCGGGCACAGCGCGCACGGGGACCGGCTCCCCCGTGATGGAGGCCGTATCCACCCTGGCCTCCCCCGAGACGATTTTTCCGTCCACGGGAATTTTCCCCCCCGGCCGCACCAGCACCCTCATCCCCGCGCGCACGGCTTCGGGGGCGATTTCCCTGACATCGTCCCCCTCGAGGACGTGCGCCACGGTGGGCTTCTCGGCGAGGAGCGACCGGATGGAGCGGCGCGAGCGCCCCACAGCCCGCTCCTGAAACCACTCCCCGAGCTGATAGAAGATCATGACGGCCAGGGCCTCGGGCAGTTCCCCCAGCCCGACCGCCGCAAAGGACGCACCTCCCATGAGGGTGAATTCATTGAAGAAGCGCCCGCTGCGGACGCTTCGCCACCCCTCGGCGAGGACCGGCGCCCCGCAGAGCAGGAAGGGGACCCCATAGAACAGACGGCGCTGCCAAACGGTGAAACCGCCCCCGATGACAAGCCCCACGACCAGGACCAGAGCCCCCATCACCAAAACGCACAGGTCCAGAAGATCCGAACGCTCCTCCGGCTCGTCCTTAAAAGGATTGACGTGCGAGCAGGCACATCCCTCGTGCCCACCACCCTCGGCAGCCGCATGCCCCCCATGGACATGGCCTCCGCAACACGCTTCTTCCGCGTGGACACCACAGCCACAATGCCCTTCGTGACCTACGCAGCAGGCTCCGACCGTCTCTTTTTCAAACTCCGTCTCCCGCATAGCCGTAACCCCCTGACTCGAAAAAACGAAAGAATCAAACCAGACGAGAAAACTGCTCCAGAGCGCCGGAAAGGCGATCCAGAATCTCGTCGCCATTACCCTGCTGGATCCCCTCCAGGACGCAGTGGTGCAGATGTCCCTCGAGGACGAACTGCCCCACCTTGTGCAGGGCCGCCTTGATCGAGCCGATCTGGATCAGAATGTCCTCGCAGGGCTTGTCCTCCTCCACCATGCGGACGATCCCCCTGACCTGCCCCTCGATACGCCTGAGACGCCGGATGATGTCCTTTTCGTCAATGCAGCGCAACACGAAAAATCCCTCCATTTTCGAAGAAGGATATACCCTATGGGGGTATCCAGATACCCCTATAGGGTATTCCTTTCCTGAAAAAAGTCAAGCCGCCAACCTGCGATTCGCTCCTTTTCGATCCTCCCGGCGGACAACGTAAGGAGAGGAAAGCCGGAGTTTTTTCCGGCCAAGCCGGGACGAATGCTTTTCTTTTAAAAAGGCATCTCCACATCCTCTTCCAGATTGCTATAATCTTGGACGGGGATTGTTCCGTACCCAACGCTCGGGACAGAGCCGATACCTTGTCCTTCTGGGGGTGCCGATCATCAGTAAAAACGCAGGGCCTTTCTACATTCTCTCAATCGACGGCGGCGGGATTCGCGGCCTCTTTCCCGCCCGGCTTCTCAAGTGCATCGAGACGGAGCTGAAGGTGCCGCTCTCGAAGCACTTCGGCATGTTCGCGGGGACGAGCACGGGATCCATCGTGGCGTCCTCTTTGGCCCATGCCGTCCCCATAGACCAGGTCATCGGGCTTTACCGCAACAGCGGCCCCGACATCTTCAGCCGTCAGCGATTTTGGGGGCCGAGAATCTTCGAACCCGCGGTCCGCAGCCGCTACCGCAAGCAGAAGCTCCTGGGCGCCCTGGCTCCCATGCTCGGCGGCGTCAGCCTGGGCTCGATCACCGTCCCTCTCGTCCTTCCGGCCACCGATATCGTCAACGGCAAGGCCCACCTTTTCCGCACAAACTACGTGAAGGACAAAAAACGGGACCTGGAGGTTCCGCTGCTGGACGCCGTCGTCGCCTCCTGCTCGGCGCCCACCTATTTCGATCCGACCCGGGTGGGAAATGTCCTGCTTGCGGACGGCGGTCTTTGGGCCAACAGCCCCTCCCTCGCCGCCGTAATCGAGGCACGGCAGAATCTGGAGATCGAGCTGGAGGACATCCGGGTGCTTTCCATCGGCACCGGGTACTCGCCAACGACCTACGGCCGCGAGGAGCGCAAGCGCTGGGGATTCATCAACGGCTGGAAGGGGACGGAGTTCGTCGATTTTCTGATGTTCCTCCAGGCCCGGTCGACGCATAACTATCTGGAAATGCTGTTCGACAAAAAGCAGTTTCTCCGCCTCAACTTCGAGTCGGAGGAACCGCTGCATTTGGACGACTGCTCCATCATGGACCGCCTGGAGGAAAAGGCACAGGAGGTCTTTCGGAACGACAGGGAGAGCATCCGGCGCTTCATGGAGGGCAACCTATGACTTCGGGCCACGGACAGGAAAAAATCCATAAAAAAGGTTCCTCGTTATTCTGTGTGGGTAAGGATGAGTTCGAAATTGTCAGAAGTGGTATAGTAGAGACATTATGAAAGACATTCAAGTGTTTGAAATCGC
>NZ_RQYL01000021.1 GCF_003860125.1 Fretibacterium sp. OH1220_COT-178
GATGCCGCCGCCGACGGAGCCGCAGGGGCGGGCGCCGACGGCTTGGGGGCCGGTGCCGGGGCCGCGGCGGCCTCCGCGGGGACGGCCTCGCCCGCGGCCCCCAGGTACCCGATGGTGCCGCCGACGGGGACGTCCGCGCCGTCCTTGACGGTGATCGCCAGCAGGACTCCGTCCGCCGGGCTCTCCGCGTCCACCGTCAGCTTGTCCGTGGCGACGACGAAGAGGAGCTCCCCCTTCCTGACCGTGTCGCCGACCTTCTTCTTCCATTCCTTCACCGAGCCGCTGGTCATGGTGAGACCCAGCTTCGGCATCGTGATCGCAGTGGCCATGTCGAACCCCTTACAGGATCTTCCGGACGGCGTCGTAGATCGTGTCCGCGGTCACCTTGTAGGCCTGCTCCAGCGGGCGGGCGAAGGGGACGGGGGTGAACGGCGCGCCCACGCGGGCGATGGGAGCGTCCAGATACTCCAGCCCTTCCTCGCAGACCGTCGCGACGACCTCCGCCGCGAAGCCGCCCTGTTTGACGGCCTCCTGGGCGACGCAGAGCCGGCCCGTCTTGGCGACGGACTTCAACACCGCCTCCTTGTCCCAGGGCGAGATCGTGCGCAGGTCGATGAGCTCGACGCTGACGCCCTCGGCGGCCAGACGGTCCGCGGCCTTGGCCGCATGGTGCAGCATCATGGAGTAGGAGACGATCGTCACGTCCGTGCCCTCGCGGTCGATCCGGGCCTTGCCGATCTCCACCAGGTGCTCGCCCTCGGGCACGTCGCCCTTCATGGGGAAGAGCCCCTTGTGCTCGAAGTAGAGGACGGGGTTCTCGTCGCGGATGGCGGCCTTCAGAAGCCCCTTGGCGTCGGCGGGGTTGGAGGGGATGACGACCTTCAGGCCCGGGATGTGGGCGAACCACGCCTCGACGCTCTGCGAATGCTGCGCCGCCGCCTGGTTGATGATGCCGTCCGGCGCGCGCAGCACCAGCGGCACCGATTTCTGCGCGCCGAACATGTAGTAGACCTTCGCCATCTGGTTGAAGACCTCGTCCATGCACACGCCGATGAAGTCCGCGAAGTGCATGTCCGCCACCGGGCGCATCCCGGCAAGGGCCGCGCCCACCGCGGAGCCGATGATGGCGGTCTCGGAGATGGGGGTGTCGCGAACCCGGTCCGTCCCGAACTTCTCGGGAAGGCCGCGGAACTGGCCGAAGATGCCGCCCTGCCGGGCGATGTCCTCGCCCATGACGAACACGCGCTCGTCGCGGCTCATCTCCTCGTCCATGGCCTCCAGCGTCGCCTGGGAAAACGTGATGTTCTTCACAGTCATGGTATCCAGCACCTCGAATCAGGCATAAATTCCGGTCATCAGCTCGGAGGCGTCCGGTTCCGGGGACTCCTGAGCGAACTTGAGCGCGGCGGCGATCAGGCCGTCCACCTTATCCTCGATGGCCTTGAGCTCCTTGGCGGTGTAGACCTTCGCCGCCAGCACCTTCTTCTTGAAGGCCTCGATGGGGTCGCGCTCGTCGATGTTCTTCTGAACCTCCTCGCGCGTCCGATACTGCTCGGGGTCGCCGACGAAGTGGCCCTTCACGCGGTAGGTCTTGCACTCCAGGAACGCGGGGCCGTTCCCGGCCCGGACGTGCTCCACCAGCTTCTTCGCCGCCTCGTAGACGGAGAAGACGTCGTTGCCGTCCACGATGATGGCCGGCATGTCGTGGCCGTAGGCCCTGCGGGAGATGTCCGCCACGGAGGTCGCCGTCAGGTAGGGCGTGGTGGAGGCGTACTCGTTCATCTCGCAGACGAAGAGGAGCGGCAGCTTCCAGACCGAGGCGAAGTTGGCCGCCTCGTGGAACGTCCCGCGGTTGCTGGCGCCGTCGCCGAAGAACACGGCGGAGATGTCCTTGCGCTTCTGCATCTTCTGCGCCAGGGCCGCTCCGGCCGCCAGGTTGTACCCGCCGCCGACGACCCCGTTGGCCCCCAGCATCCCGACGCTGAAGTCGGCGATGTGCATGGAGCCGCCCTTGCCCTTGCAGCAGCCCGTGCTCTTGCCGTAGATCTCGGCCATCATCCGGTTCAGGTCCGCGCCCTTGGCCACCGTGTGCCCGTGGCCCCGGTGCGTGCTCTCGATATAGTCCTTGTCGGTCAGGTTCGCCATGACGCCCGTGGCGACGGCCTCCTCGCCGATATAGAGGTGGACGAACCCCGGGATGTTCCCGGCCAGGAAGTTCTCCTCCACCGTGCGTTCGAACTTGCGGATCTTGAGCATCGTCTCGTAGAAGAAATCGAGACGGCCCCTGTCGTAGTCCTTCAGGGGCACCTGCGCGGACATTCTGGTGATGTTCGGTGCATCCATCCTTGAACAACCTCCCCAAACTGAGTTTCAGAACACCTGAAACGCGTATCGAAAAAACGAAAAACGATCCGGATCCCGCTTGGATAACTGGATATCTATTCGATCGAGAAGACGGGCATGTCCGTCTCCTCGTCCACCGCCCGCGACAGGGCCACGCCGTCCAAGGCGTCGATCGCGACCTCGACCGTAACCGCCACCGGCCCGCCCAGGACATGTCCGCCGAAAACCCGGCCCTCGGGGTCGGTGAAGGCCGCGTGCAGGTGGACCACCGCCTCGCCGTCCTCCCTCATCTCCCCGATCGTCCCGGCGCCGCTCAGCAGCTCGACGGGGCCGTCCAGGACGATGGGGGCGCAATACCTCAGGCCCGACAGGGCTTTGGAATCGGGCACGGGGTAGACGTAGCGCATCCACCGCAGGCTGCCCAGAAGCGTGGTGATCGCACCCGACCGGATGCCCCGCTCCACGCAGAACGTCCGGATGCCCTCCATGAGGTCCGTCCCCGGCCTGAGCCGGAGGATGAACGTGCGCACCCGGGCCTCGCGGCCCTCGAAGGGAAGTCTCTCCACAACGCCACCCCTTTCCCGGGATCGTATCGTACGGATGCCGCCGGACGGCGGCCCCTCAGTATTTCAGGCTCTGCGCGGCCCCCTCGAACTGTTCCCGGACGAAGTCCTCGCCCTCCATGGGGTCGACGGCACTGAGCAGGCGCGACTTGCCGAAGTTGATGTGGGCGTGCACCGCCGTGAGGGCGGCGGCGACGTCCGCGGCCCGCACCGCCTCCATGATGGCGAGATGGCCCTGAAACGAGAGGCGCACGCTCTCGGCGTCCCGAAGGACCCTGAGCCCCACGCTCCTGAACCGCTCGGAGATGGATCGGACGACCGCGGAGATCAAGGAGTTTCCGTAGAGCCCGACGAAGTAGTTGTGAAAGGCGGCGTCGTGCACCAGGTACTCCTCCACGTCGCCCGAGAGGCTGCACGGCCTCTGGAGCTCGATGAGCGCCTCCGCCTCGGCCAGCTGCGCTTCGTCGAGCGGCAGGCATGCCGCCATGACGTACCCCTCCACCGCCGCACGCAACTCCAGAATCTCCCGCAGCGCCGTCGTGGTGAACCCCTGGAAACGGACGCCCTGCTTGGGATAGACCGTCACGAACCCCTCGTTCTGAAGCACCTGAAGGGCCTCGCGGACGGGCGTCCGGCTCATGGCGAGCGCGCGGGCGATCTCGTTCTCCGACAGCATCGCCCCGGGCAAAAACTTGCGGTTCAGGAACATCTCCTTGATCTTTTTGTAGGCCAGCTCTTTCTTCGAACCCGACTTCACGAAAGGCCTCCACAAAAATCAAAATTTGATATAATGTTAATGTGATTATACAGCTTCTTGTATACAAGACAAGATGTCCCCCCTCAGCAAGGGGAGCCCCTCCGATGGAGGAGGGCGGCGGCGCCCTCCCTCGGCGCGGTTTCTCGAAGCATCCCAGCAGCTTTGCATTCCATAATGGAACCTTTCCCGGCGCGGCCATCCGCACCGGGGTCAAATCAAGGAGGGTGTAAGCAGTGAAAAAGTTTGGGGTTCTCGCGATATCCGTTCTTCTGTGTCTGTCCCTTGCCGTTCCCGCCTCGGCGGCCTACAAGGCCGAGTACAAGCTGGACATCGTCCCCAGCATCACGACGGGATGGGGCATGGGGGCCCAGTATTTTGCGGACCTGGTCAAGGAGCGCAGCGAGGGGAAGATCAACATCAAGGTCTATCCCAACGCGCAGCTGACCACCGGCAAGCAGACCAACGCCTTCATGCTTCTGCGCAACGGCACCATCGATTTCGCCTGCCAGTCCACCATCAACTACTCCCCTCAGATCCCCGAGCTGAACCTCTTTGCCCTGCCGTTCTTCTTCGCGGCGCAGCCCGACCGCTACAAGGCGCTCGACGCCGTCACGAACGGCAAGGCCGGTGAGCTGGTCGCCAAGGCCATCGAGGCCAAGGGCGGAAAGTTCATCTGCTTCGGCGAGAACGGGTTCCGCGAGCTGACGAACAGCAAGCGCTCCATCGCGTCCCCCGAGGACCTGGACGGCCTGAAGATCCGCGTGGTCGGCAGCCCCCTGTTCCTGGACACCTTCAAGGCCCTCGGCGCCAACCCCGTGACCATGGTCTGGAGCGACACGATGTCCGCCATTCAGCAGGGCGTCGTGGACGGGCAGGAGAACCCCATCAACACCTTCTTCCCCGTCAAGATCCACGAGTACCACAAATTCGTGACCAACTGGCACTACGTTGCGGACCCCACGATGTTCGTCGCCAACCCCAAGGTCTGGGCCTCCTTCTCCCCCGAGGATCAGGAGCTCCTGACCAAGGCCGCCAAGGAGGCCGCAGCCTACCAGATCGCCCTGGCCCGCGTGGGGCTGGACGAGAAGGACGGCGGCAGGCACCTGGAGTTCCTGAAGAACATCGACCGCGTGCCGGAGATCACGGACTGGGCCGCGAAGCTGAGCGAGGTCGGCATGACCGCCACGGACCTGACGCCCGAGCAGATGAAGGTCTTCATGGACAAGACGCAGTCCGTCCGCGACGCCTGGCGCTCCAAGATCGGCGAGGAGCTCGTCAAGGCCGCGGAGGAGGACATGGCTGCGGCCGCAAAATAGCACACAGCGACGTACCCGTATAATTCCATTTCGAAATCATTCGTAGACGAGGCGGCTTTTGCGAGCCGTAGCGAAGACGTACAAAGAGGTACGTCGAGCAAGGCGAGTAAAAACAACGAAGTATACGAGTGACTTGGAATTGGAATAAGGGGAGAGGCCGCAGGGCCTCTCCCTTTTAACGCAAACCTCGACCTTTCAAGGGGGCTTTTTCGTGCTGAAAAAACTTTGCGACCATTTCGAGGAGCTGCTGGGGGCCCTCATCCTGTCGGTCATGCTGGTCGTGACCTTCGTCAACGTCGTCACCCGCTACCTCATCACCTATCCTCTGGCCTTCACGGAGGAGATCACCATCAGCATGTTCGTCTGGATCGTGCTTCTGGGGACCTCCATGGCCTTTCGCCGCAACGCGCACCTGGCGATGACCTTCTTCTACGACCTCATGCCGCGGGGGCTGAAAAAGTTCTGTTTCCTCCTCTCCACCGCCGCGTGCATCGCGTTCTTCGCCCTTCTGGGCTGGCTTGGGGCCCTTCAGGTGCTCGACGAATGGGCGCTCGGCGTCACCTCCGACGCCCTGGCCATCCCCGCCTGCATCTATTCCTCGGCGATCCCGATGTTCTCGGCTCTCATCATCGTCCGCATCCTGCAGTCCGCCCGGGTCACCCTGCGGGAAAAAACGTTCTGAGGAGGCCCACATGATCGACTCCATCTTCAAGGACCCCGTATTCTGGACCCTGGCGCTCTTCATCGTTCCCCTCATCGCCCGCATTCCCATCGCCGTCTCACTGGGCATGGCGACCATCTCGGTCGTCTGGTTCTGGGACATGGGCTATCAGATGCTCTCCTACAGCTTCTACGCGGGCATCGCCAAGGTACCCCTTCTGGCCATCCCCTTCTTCATCCTGGCGGGCATCATCATGGAGAAGGTCGGCATCGCCGCGCGCATCGTCAAGCTGATCAAGGAGCTGGTCGGCGACGTCACGGGCGGCCTGGCGATCGCCACGGTCATCGTCGCGGCATTCTGGGGCGCGGTCAGCGGCTCGGGCCCGGCCACCGTCGCGGCGCTCGGCCTGATCCTCATCCCCAGCATGGCCCAGGCGGGCTACGACAAGGCGTTCGCCACCGCGGTCGTCTCGGTCGCCTCGGGGCTCGCCATCATCATCCCGCCCAGCATCTCCTTCATCGTCTACGGGGACATCATGGAGCAGTCCGTGGGGACGCTCTTTGCGGCGGGCATCGTCCCGGGCGTCATCGTCGCCGGCTTCCTCTGCCTGGCCGTCTACCTCTACAGCCGGCTCCGCGGCTTCCGGGGCGAGCCCCGCGAGAGCCTGGGCGCGCTCCTCCGGGCGTTCTTCGACGCCTTCTGGGGGCTCCTGACCCCGGTCATCATCCTGGGCGGCATCTACGGGGGCGTCTTCACCCCCACCGAGGCCGCCGCCGTCGCCGTGTTCTACGGCCTCTTCGTCGGCCTGGTCGTCTACCGCACCCTCACCCTGCGCGTGCTCTACGAGATCCTCAGCGAGACCGTGGTCAGCACCGCCGTCGTCATGCTGGTGGTCGCCTGCGCCGGCCTCTACTCCTGGCTGGGCGCGACCGTGGGGATCATCGACAAGATCGCGGGCCTGCTGCTGGGCGTCTCCGACAACCCCACGGTGATCCTGCTGATGATCAACGTCATCCTGCTCTTCGCGGGGATGCTGCTGGACGCCAACTCCATCATGTACATCTTCCTGCCGATCCTGATCCCGATCATCCGGACGCTCGGCTGGGACCCCATCTGGTTCGGGGTCATGATGACCATCAACCTGGCGATCGGCCAGGTGACGCCACCCGTCGCGGTGAACCTGTTCGTCGGCGCCCGGATCAGCGGCCTGACCATGGAGCAGATCGCACGGCCCGCCATCGGCCTGATCGCCGCGGCCATCGCGGCTCTGGCCCTGCTGACGGCGTTCCCGATCCTGACGACGTTCCTGCCACGCCTGATGGGCCTGATGTAGGGGAACGGGGGCCTTTGCCGCTCCCACATCGAGACGGATCGGCGGCATTTCTCCGGAAAAGCGCCAAAGCATCGGGACGGCCCCTCAAGGCCGCCCCGATGCTTTATGTAAGTTTCGCAACGGCCGTCGCTTGGCTATGGCAGGAACGATGAGCTACAATATCGCTATAACGAGGAAATTCGCGCAATGGGTCTCTTGACAGGAGGAGGACGACATGAACACCAAAATTCCCGCCAGGCTCAAAAAGGAGCCCTTGCTCGAAGCGATATGGGAGATGCGCTTCTCCGGCAGCACGTCTCCGGTTGCCGACTTGCTTCCCGGAATACTTTTCAAATCGTTTTCCGGCAAATACGGAAGGGCGGGCAAACTGCCTGCCGCGGATATGCCTGCTCCCGTCGTTGAACAGGACCCCAATCTATGGTATCTCCCAAAAATGAGACTGGAAGGAGCCAATCAGTCCATCCAAATAGGAGATCGCGTCGTCTCCTTGAGTTGCCGTCGGCCTTATTCAGGATGGGCTCGGTTTTCCGCCGACATTCGAGAGCTTACCCAAGCACTGAAGGAAACCGGCTTGATCGAACGAATAGAAAGATTCTCTCTGAAATATATCGACTTGATCGACTTGAAAAAAAACGCCGATCTTCAACACCTTGATCTGAAATTGATGTTGGGGAAATACGACCTGGCGGCCAAACCCGTTCAATTGCGAACGGAGATCAGAGAAAACGATTTGATCCATCTTGTTCAGATCATCTCGCCCGCAGAGGTGGATTTTCCGGGAACGGAAGGACGGCTTAAAGGCGTTCTTGTGGACATTGACAGCATCAAAACCGTAACGGGCGGTGAATCATGGGACTCGCTGGATCAAAGACTCGATGAGCTCCACGCTTCATGCAAGAGGATGTTTTTCAGCATCTTGAAGCCGGAAACCGTCGAAAGCCTGGAACCGGAATACGAGGTTTGACAAGATGGTTGGAACGATGACTCTGACGAATGAGATCTCAGGCCGCATGACCAGCAGCATCCTGTACCCGGTAAACTGGGAAAGCGGGCTGAACTGCGAGCTCCGGTCCTATGACCGTACCGACGGGATGGCGCTCCCTTTGGGGATAACCCTCATCTTCTCAGTGAGTAAGGAAAGAAGCACTTACCAGTCTACGGTGATTTCTCAAGAGGAAACCAGGTTCATTCCTCGGACGCCTTTGGGAGAGAAGCTTTGCGCCCTACGGGCAAAGGCCATCCTCGCAGGAATGAGAGTGCTGTCCGAGGAAGAAATACTTGAAGAGATCAAACGGCGCCGGGGAGAGCTGGAAGAAAAATGAAAAGGACCTACATTGACGCGAATGTCCTCATCGCGGCGTTTCAAGGCGAAGAGCAAATCGCTCGACAAGCCATGGAGGTTCTTGACGACCCGACGCGTTTGTTGGTGGTGAGCGATTATTTGCGGCTCGAGGTTCTGCCGAAGCCGACATTCCATAAACAGCGGGAAGAAATTGAGTTCATGCAGGCGATTTTTGAAGGAGCCGCTGAAAATGTAATCACCTCTTCAAAGTTAACGGAATTCGCTCTTGATATGGCTTCAAAATATGACATGACGCCCGTTGACGCCCTGCATATAGGTGCGGCGATGATCGCTGGCGTGGACGAATTTGTAACGATGGAAAAGCCTACGAAGCCGATATGCCGAGTTGAGGAAGTCAAGGTCGTCTCCATATATTCCAAAGGGGCGTCGACTTGACCCAGGAAATCTTCCAGCGACGCTCCCCCCGGAAAACACAATAAAGCATCAAAAAAGTCCGTCCCGGACAGTTTCGCCGGGACGGACTTTTTTTGACCAGGGAACCGCACTCGCCTCTTTCATGCTTGTGTCTCTTCACACGGACAGGGCGGTCCCAAAAGGCCTCTCTTACGACTATCGAGAAACTATACCTTCCTCCGCAGGAAGGCCGCAGCAAGGGCCAGGGCAAGCACGCCCAGCCCCGCGTCGCATCCGCCGCCGCCTCCGCTCCTGCCCCTACCGTCGGGGTCCGGGATGTTGGGGCCCGAGTCGCCGGGTTTCCGCGGCATATCCTTGACCTTCTTGTTCACCGGGAGCGTCTTGACCGTCCCGTCGGCCTTCGTCACCAGCACCTCCTTGACGGCGGCGCCGGCCGCGACCTGGGCCCTCGTGACGTTGCAGGTCAGCACCAGCGTGTAGCTCTTCAGCGCGGCCGCCTCCACCGCCAGCACCCTCCTGCCCGCACCGTCCAGGAGTTCGCATTTTGGGGCCGGCATGCCGATGACGTCCGCTGACACGGCCTTGGGCAGGCCGTCGTAAAACAGCCGCGTCCGGAGCTTCAGGGTCATGTTCCCCAGCTTGTCCTCCGAGACGATCTCCGCGGTCCACCCCGCATTGTCGATCCTGGGCTCGGCGGGTCCAGGGGGAGGGGTGATATCGGCCGACCCCGAGGTCAGAGTAAACTCCACCTCTCCATAGAGCGTGTTCGTCGCGCTCTTGGCCCGGACCTTCAGCGTCGCGCTCCTGAAGGTGCTCTTGACGTCCAGGCTGACGACGGCGCTCTTGGCCTGTTTGGAGACAAGCTCGAGGTCGGAGGACGCGATCACGCCGGCGGGATCCTGGCTCACGACACTGACGCTCCAGGTCGAGGGGTCCACGTCGCCCGAGGCCAGCACCGTGCCATTGTACGTGCTTCCGGGGACGGCCTTCAGGACGGCAGGCGCGATCAGATCGGGTTGAACAAGATCGATCTTGGCCGTGAGGACCAGCTCCTTCAGACCATTCCCGTCGTTGATCTCCTCGACCTTCGCCTCCGCGTCGTCGGCCGGGTCCCCCACGATCTTACCCGTGGTGTGCAAATCCACGGCGTCGGTGATCTTCAGGAGCGTGACCTTGTCACCGGCCTTCAGGGGGTTGGGCCAGGTCGTGGGGCGCGCGAACTTCAGCGTATGGGACGCATCGACGTCGACCTTCTTCACCGTCAGGAGCGGCGTAGCGACGGACGGCACGCTCGGGACCTTCAAAGTCGCGTTGTCCGTAATCGTCAGTTCGGTCGTCCCATAAGTCCCGCAAACCATATCCAGAGAGGCGACAGCAAGCGTCGCCTGGCTCCCCGCCAGCACGCTCGCCTTCTTCACGGCAAGCGTGGCGTTCCCGTCCAGCCCGAGGTGCCAGCCTGCGGCAAGACCTGCGCCATCCTCCACCTCGAGGGTCCCGGGACCGGTCACCTTCAGCTTGGGCTTGCCGGCCCCGGCCTTGAGGTTCAGGCTGGAGACCTTCAGCGTCTTCCCCGCGGGAATCGAGACCGAAACCCCGTCCCCAGTGGAGCTCTCGATATCCAGGGTCCCGACGACGGCGTCGGACGCCTCCCATTTCGCCTTGGCGTCGTTGGCAGTGCCCCGATCGAAGACAAGCGTTTTGACCGTCACGCCGTCGGCAAGAGCCAGCGTGTGCGTATGCGCGCTCGCGCCCTTGAACGTGACCTTTCCGTCGACGCTCTTCTGCAGGGTCGCCTTACGGTTCGCAGTGCCTGCGGAGAAATCAAAGACAAGCTCGCCACCCCCCTCCACGGTCGCTCCGATCGTTTGATCCGCATCAGCTTTGACGGAGAGCGTCTTGCCCGAGGCGATTTTGACCCTAATCGAATAGTTGGGTGCGTTCAGACCCTTGACGGTGATATCGCCCTTCAGGTCGAGGGTGGCCGTTCCTCCAAGCGAGATGGTGCCGTCCGTCCCGTTTCCGATCTGGATACCGTCCTTGATCGTCAGGGTGCCCGTGTTCAAGATCCCTATCTCTTTGAGTCCGGCTTTCTGCGTTGCATTCAGGGTCAGGTCGCCCTTAGTGATATTCAAGGACGTCAAATTGTCATGAAAGGCGTTCGCCGTCCCCAGGATGATGCTGCCCCAAGTGATCGTCCTATGCGGAGACCCGCTACCGGCGAAGGCAGGCAGCTTTCCCAGCTTGAGCTCCAGGGTACCACCATGATCGATCTGCAGACCGTCGGCGACCAACACGTCCTTCTCCAGGATCAGCTTGCCCTTGCCCTCCAGGACCAAATCGGCGTTAGCCCCCGTAAGCCCATGCCCCTTCACAGTGAGGGAAGTAGCGTCCGCGATCTTAATGGTATTGGTCGTTTCAAAAGCGAAATCCGCTGCGTCGGCCACCGTCTCAATGACGGCGTTCCCGGACGAAACCTCAATGGCCTTGGCCTTGATGGCATGTCCTGCCTTAACCTTCAGCGTGACGCCTGCCAGTTTCAAATTGTCCAGGGGATTAGGCAAATCGCTCCCACCTGACACCTCCACCTCGGCATCGTTATTAAACGTTGCTGTATCATTCGGATCGCGTCCCGGGTAATTGGAACCTCCGTTCCAATTACCCGGTGTCTCCCATTTTCCACCATCTGAGGCCCCGCCAGTCCATGTGTACGTCGCCGCCACCGCAGCCCCCGCCGCGGCCCACACCAAAACCATGGCCAGGGCGGCCGTTCTCAAAAACCTGTTTCTCAAAGTCATCGTCCTCCTTCTCAAGGCTCGGCATCCACCTTTTTCCGAGTCCGAAATTCCGCGATGCAGACGCCGCATCCTTCCCAGCGCCGAGGCATCCTCCCTTCCGTGGGCCTGCTCCTCATGCGGCAGCGAAGCACGCTCACCAATTAAACTCGCAACACACGAAAATTCTACCGAAAAGTGCGGGTGCTGGCAAGGAAAGAGGAGAAATGCCTCCTGGAAGCCCTGATCCCGTCCGGGTTCGGTTGCATGGCCGTCGCGGACCCCCTCCCCTCCGCCGCATCGTTTCCGGTACCCGAATTGGCGGAAAAGCCGATGCGGCGCGTGAAGAGCAGCGGTATACTTCCGCCCGGAAGGACAGCCCCCGCACATGCCGCATGAAAAGCACATTTATAGGACAGGACATTGACGCACACTCCTCCCTGTGTCCCCCGAAGGGGGACCGCTCGAACCCCTTCAGGGGGTAACAGCAGGACAAGACGCGGGAAATGACAAATGGAACACACCCCGGGAATGGGAAGGAGGAACAAAATTCTCATGGCAACCGACAAAAAGCGGACGAACTCCGGAAAACTCGAAAACGGCGATGTCGTCAGGGTGCGCAGAAAATACGGGGTTCTCCACTACGATCACTACGGAATCTACGTGGAGGAGGACAACAGCGTCATTCACTACAACGAGCCTGACGAGGACTCTCGAAGCCGCAGGGACTTTTGCGGAAAGGTTCTCCAGACCTCCCTGGACGAGTTCCTGGATGGCGCCGAAAGCCTTACCGTCTGCCGCTACCCCGAAGAGGCACCGCGCTACCCTCTGTGTTTTGCGAGAAAAACTTTCGAGGTGAGGCGCGACGAAATAGATGACAAAGGAGAGCCCTCCAATGAGGCCGATCCGGATTCTCCCGGCGCGAAGGCGGTCGAAGAGGCAAAGCGCCGAAAGGGAGAAAGTCGCTATCACCTGGTGCGGAACAATTGCGAGCACTTTGCCGTCGAGTGCCGATACAACTATCACGCCGCCGGGCAGGTGCAGGCCTGGGCTACGGTGCTGGGCCTGTCGGCCGTTGCCGTAGCCGTCGGCTTGCCCCTGGCCTTATCCGGCCTTGGAAAGGGAAAAGGGAAGGGGAGCCTTAGACAGTCCTGACGCAACTGAAGGGGAGCACATCGCTCCCTCCCGGATGAATGCTAAACAGCCCGAGCGGCAGCAAGAAAAAACGGCATTCCGAACATCGCTTGAAGGCCATCGCCGACACGAAGGGAGAGAGGGCTGTTCTACACCTCTCTCTTATACATACGGTCCGGCCTCTTTTGAATAACGGAGCCCCCTCCCCGAGGGCCCGAGACGGCAAATGAGCGCGGAGCGTCCCTCCTCCGCCGGAGAGGGGACGCTCCGCAGCCCTGCCTTACGCTATGACTTGGTGCTGGCGACGGCGATGTAGTTCAGGCGCTCCCGGTGCGCCCCGAAGAAGCCGGACATCCGCCTGAAGAATTCCCGATTCTCCGCCTTCCGTCCGTTCAGGAACACCCGGATCGCGCCCCAGAGCCCCTCGTCGTAGACCATTCCCCTGAAGGTCATCAGCGAAACGGGGCCGTGCCGAACCTGAAGACGGTCGAAGCCGCAGCCCTCGAAGACCTCCCGCCACCCCTCCTCCGTCAGAGGGTACACCCTCAGGTTGATCGCCCGGCTCAGCCCCTGGACGAGCTCCGGAGAGTCCTCCAGCAGCAGGACGTCGTGCGTCAGCAGCATCCCGCCCTTCTTCAGCACGCGGAAATACTCCGAGACGGCCCTGGCCCGATTTTCGGGCGTCAGCATCGTCAGCATGGCCTCGTTGATCACGACGTCGAACCGTTCGTCGGGGAACGGCAGCGCCGTCGCGTCGCCCTCGACGAACGTGACGCGGTCGCCCGCCCCCGAGGCGGCGAGGTTGCGTCTTGCCTTTGCCAGGGCCTCGGGGTCCAGGTCCAGCGCCGTGACGCGACAACCGTATTGTTTGACGAGCTCCGCGGTCGTCGTGCCCATGTTGCAGGCGACCTCCAGAACCTCCGTCCCGCTGCGAAGGCAGGCCTTTTCGAGCAGCCAGTCGGTGGCCTCCCGTCCGCCGGGACGCAGCCGGCGCTTGCCGAGACGGGCCAGAAACGCGTGTCCCACCTCCATTGCCACAACGTTCACCTCCTCTTGAAAGTCGAGCCGGCAGGGTGTTCGCGCTCCTCGGTCCTCCAGGAGATCAGCGCCAGGACGCTCCTCCCCCTGATGCGGACGCCCCCGTTCTCCTCCCGCGCGCCCAGGAGCGACCGGAGTTCGACGCCCCGGTCCGAGGCCGCCCTGCCCAGGCTCATCGCGTAGCGGTCGAGGGCCTCGTCCATGGCGAGCGTGCGGTCCTCGTTCCGCTCCAAAAACGCCGTCCGGGGGAGAAAGCCGTCCAGCCACAGCCGGTTGAAGATCGCCCAGGCGACGTCCCTGCCGTTATGGGGGTCGCCGCTCCGGTCCAGCCCCAGCTCCCCGGCCACGGACTCCATCAGGGAGTCCTCCATCGAGACGTACTGAGCGACGACGCAGGCTCCCCGGCTGGCCGCCGTCATCTTCGCCAGGCCCGAGGGGGTCCGAGCGGCCGTGCACATGCAGGCGAACACCAGATCGAAACGTCCCTTCAGATCGCCGAGCGCCTCCAGCTCCCAGTCGTGCTTCCGCGTCCTCAGGTTGGAGGCGCCTTCCGCCTCGGCCCGCGAGGCGCACAGCTCCAGCATCCTGGAGGAGATGTCCGTGGCGGTCACTTCCCGCGCCACCGCCGCGAAGGGAAGGGCGTAGCGCCCGTAGGCGCACCCCACGTCCAGGACGGAGGCCTCGGGACCCAGCATCCCCCCATCGGCCAGGTAACGGACCACGCGCTCCGTCAGGCCCGTGCCGTAGGTCCGCTTGCTGGCCAGAAAGGGTTCGGCCCTCGCATCCCAGAACGCCTCCGACTCGGAGACGCCCTGACCCCGGCGGTTCAGAATCGCATCGAAGAGTTCCGTATCCATCGAAAAATCCTCCTCCCGAAAATCCCGGCCCATCAGAAGAAGTCCCGCCGCATCTCGGCGCCGGGGTTCAGAAGCCCCTCGACCTCCCCGTCCGTCAGCTCCATGCCGTAGAACCTGCGGTAGTATTCCTTCACCTTCAGCGGCATGTCCACGTCCCCGAAACGATCGGGGTAGACCGCCTTCGCGAACCACCACAGGGCCAGAGGCGTGTCGGTGGAGGGCGGCCACCAGCGGTGCATTCCCAGCGGGAACTTGTGGCAGTCCCGATTCCTCACGGCGGGAACGTGGCTCCAGTCGTGTCCGGGCCCGGCCGTGTTGTCGTAGAGATTTTGGGGGACCATCGCCGTGAAGGTGGTCAGGAACACCTTGTCGGGCGCCCAGTGGTAGATCTGCTCCATGTTGACGTTCTTCTTCCCGACGTCCAGCCCCACGTTGACGGCTCCCACCGCGTCGCACCAGTACTCCCCGAAGGTCTTTCGCCCCGAGACGCCGATCGCCGTATCGTTGTAGTTGCTCAGGATCAGGACCTTCGCCCGCTTCTCCGGGGGAATGTCCCGGACCCGCCGGGCTATTTCCGCCTCGACCTCCTTGCCGTAGGCGACGATATCCCTGGCCTTGTTTTCCCCTCCCAACACCTGCTCCATGAGGTCCAGCCACATCTCCAGCGTGCGCAGCGTGCTGGCCGAGCCGCCGATGTTGGGGTGGATGAAGGCCACCGCGGGGATCCCCGCCTTCTTGTACGTCTCCGTATGGACGGCGCCCGAGTAGAACACGACGTCCGGCCTCAGGTTCAGCAGCTCCTCGACGTTCAGGGCCCCTCCCCTGTAGAAGTCCCCGGACGCGGAGAGCAGCCCGGGCGCGTACTTCCCCAGCACCGAACGGCGCGCCGTGTTGATCAGATCCGGCGGTATGCCCACCAGGTTTCCGACATCGCCTCCCTGGTACACGGCCACCACCGAGGCCAGCGGCAGCGGCCCCACCACCACGACCCTTTCGATCCTCTCAGGAAGTTCGACGTCCAGCCCAAGGTGATCCCGCACCGTCCGCGCCTCGGCCGCACCCAGCCACGCCGCCGCGGCGAAAACCGCAACGGCGGCCGCAAGCCCCGCACGGAGCCTTTTGACCCTCTCCATCCTCAACCGACCTCCAGTCTTCTTTCAAAAAATCCGACACCGCACGAACGCGGACAAGACGGCGCCCGCACCCCTAAAGTTAGACTAAGCCAACTTCATGATGGATATTCTGACACGAAAGACAAAAACAATCCGTTGCGTCCGCAACGGATTGTTGAGAGAGGTGAGATCTCGTCCAAAATTGTGCCGCACAAAGCGCCGGGAGAAAGAAAAGATCCTTGTGGCGAAATGGCCTGTTTTTATCGGGGGAGAAAACGACGCATCCGGATCGCCCTAGTGCCGCTTCCCCTGTCCTCGCGAAAGATTTCAGGTCCGCCGCGCATGGTCGGAGACGGATCGATTCGGGGCTCTCCGATCGGCGTTACCGATAGCAAATCCAGGCTCAATCCTGCGGCGCCGCTTTCCGGACCAACCGCTTCCCCAGCTCACGGGCGTTCCGAAGGTCGCGCGGGAACTGCTCCTCGCGCTGCCTGGCCTTGTCCTTTTCATTGAACATGGGGACGTCGTAGCGGGAGTAGTCGCTGAACTGATAGGTGTCGTAGGCGCAGAGCGTCTCGCTGTAGCCGAAGGTGCGCTCGAGGGCATCGGCATTGGCCCCCAGCAGGAGGGGATAATCGAGCTGATCCGCCAGTTTCTCCGGACAATTCATGGTGTAGATCATCGCAGTGGGTACGGTCTTCGCCAACAACCTCATCTCGCCGACCTTGTAGGCGAGCAAGGGGTACATCAGACGCTCCAGAAACGCACGCGCCGAGGCCGTGGGATATCCGAAATAGACCGGACTGCCGACAACGATGACATCCGCCTCACGCGCCTTCTCCAGCGTCGGCGTCAGCGCGTCGCGAAAGGCGCAGAGGCCTTCGGTCCTGCCGTTCCTTACCTTGCAGGCGAAGCAGCTCACACAGCCCTTGAAGGCGGAATCGTAAAGATGCGCCAAATCGGGAACGGCCCCGGCCTCCGCGGCCCCCTCCATCGCGCTTTCCAGCATCTTGTGGGTGTTCCAGTTTTTACGCGGGCTTCCATTGACGAACAACGCTTTCATTCTTCTTACCCCCGAATGTTGAATTTCCCTTTGATATCCCCCTCGGATCAGTGTATGATCAAAAAAAGAAAGAGACAAGTACGCAGTTTTTTCTTTCTTAAAATTTTGGAGGCGGTCATGAAGGCATCGAAGAACATAAAAACTCAGAACTACACGGACCGCTGTCCGTTGCTCTACGTGATGGAGCTGATAGGCTCCAAGTGGAAGCTGCCGATCCTCTGGTGCCTGAACGACGAGGACGGCCTGCATTACAACGAGCTGAAACGCCGCGTTCACGGGGTGACCAACACCATGCTGACAAAATGCCTCCGAGAGCTGGAGGAGAGAGGCCTGGTCTCCCGTCATTCGCGCGGAAGCGTGCCGCCCTCCGTGACCTATCATCTGAGGGAAGACGGACGAAGCCTCATGCCCGCTTTGGAAGGGTTGTGCAGATGGGGGATGGACTATCTGAAAAAGCACGAGGAGGGCGGCGGTACGTGTGAGGACAAAGGATGAGCCCGCCGGAGGCGGGGACGGATTTTCATCGCCCGCGGGCAACCGCGCTCAGGTGGCCTCGAGGCTTTTGACGTACTGGCGGGGCGTGCGGCCCCGTTTTTTCCTGAAGAGCTGGATGAACCACGACAGGTCGGCGAAACCGCATTCCTGGCACGCCCGCGTGACGGACCCCGTTTTCGCCAGCACCCGGCAGGCGTTGGAGATCCGGACGTCGTTCAGATAGTCGTTCCAGGTCGTGCCCGCATGGCGGCGGAACCAGCTGCAGAAGTAGTTCTTCGAGAGCCCCGCCACCGCCGCGGCGTCGGCCACGGAGACCTTCTCGCGAAAGTTGGCGGAGGCCCAGGTCACCACCGCCTTCAGCCTGTCGGAGCCCTCCCCCCTCCTCCCGACGGAGGGATTTTCCTCCCGGTCGGCGCAGCGCTGCAGGATCCCCGCCAGCCGCAGCAGCGCCCCCATCCGGGCGAAGAGGTCGCCGTCCCTCTCGATCAGCTCCATCACGCAGCCCCGCACCCCATCGAAATCCGGACAAACCCCGCAGAGCCCGTCGAGGCGGGCGCCCGTACGGCTCAGAAAGAAGGGGATGTCCATGAAGGCGCGCAGCTCCTCCAGGGAGACGTGAACGACGTAGACCCTTCCTTCCCCCTGCTTCAGCGTGACGGAGTGGACGGCATAGGGAGGGATCGCGACCACGGCGTCGCCGCAAACGGGGATGGTGCGTTCCTCGATGGTGACCGTTCCCGAAATATCACAACACAAAAGCACCTCTAGGGCGCTCGAGTAATGGAGGGGGGCGACGTCGTCGTTCCTCAGCTCCTTATACCGGACGGTATAAGGACAATCCGTATCGAAAAAGAGGCTCTCCTGAAAGGAGAGAGGCGTGTTCTTCCCGTAGAGGATCCTTCTGCTCATGCAAATCAGCTTAACAGAGCGGGCGTAATATCACAACAGTTTTTCGTAAAATCGAGGCTTGTGTTTCTCCCCCGCAGACGGTAAGGTTTTATTGCAGTTCCATTCCGGAACACCGTTTTCCCGGATCTACCCCTAAGGACGAGAGGTGTTGTTTTCATGACGACAAAGGAGTTCATCATTCGGCACAAGATCATAGCCATCTACCGGAAGATCTACGGAGACACGCTGAAGCGCCTGGCCGAGGCCCTCCAGGCGGGAGGGATCCGCA
The DNA here is from genome assembly GCF_003860125.1 of Fretibacterium sp. OH1220_COT-178. Taxonomy (NCBI): domain Bacteria; kingdom Thermotogati; phylum Synergistota; class Synergistia; order Synergistales; family Aminobacteriaceae; genus Fretibacterium; species Fretibacterium sp. OH1220_COT-178. Next base: position 18,338 of record NZ_RQYL01000021.1, read on the forward strand.
TGATGGAGGTCACCTTCGACCAGCAGGACCCGGACTGCGTCGCCAAGACCGCCGAGTCCATCCGGATGCTTGCGGATACCTTCGGGGACTCGATGCAGTTCGGGGCCGGCACGGTCCTCACGACCGAACAGGTCCGGGCCGCCCGGGAGGCCGGGGGGCGGTTCGTCATCTCCCCCAACACGGACCCGGAGATCATCCGCCGAACCAAGGAGCTCGGGCTGGTCTCCATCCCCGGCGCCATGACCCCCAGCGAGATCATGACGGCCCACAACAGCGGCGCGGATTTCGTGAAGCTCTTCCCGTCGGGTGCCCTGGGCTTCCGCTACATCAAGGACATCCTCGCCCCCATCAGCCACGTGAAGCTCATCGCCACCGGAGGGGTGAGCGAGGACGACCTGGGACAGTACCTGGCGCTCGGCTTCGCCGGCGCCGGGGTGGGCGGGCGCCTGGCCGACAAGAAGCTGATCGCCGAGGGCAACTTCGCGGAGCTCACGGAGCGCGCCAGGAATTTCGTGGCCATCGCCCAAGGGGCCTGAGGCGCTTCCATGGCCGGCAAGAAGTTCATCGCATTCGGCGAGGTCCTGCTTCGTCTCTCGCCCGACGGGTTCCTGCGCTTCGCCCAGGCGGAGCGCTTCAACGTGAACTACACCGGAGCGGAGGCTAACATGGCGGTCGCCCTGGCCCACATGGGGATGCCGACGGAGGTCGTGACCCGCCTGCCGGACAACGAGATCGGGCGCTGCGCCCTGCGCATGTTCCGCAAGTTCGGCGCGGGGACCGGCCACATCGCCTTCGGTGGCGAGCGTCTGGGGATCTACTACCTGGAGCGCGGGGCCTCCCAGCGCGCCTCCCAGGTGATCTACGACCGCAGGCACTCCGCGTTCTCCGAGGTGCGGTACGAGGACTTCGACTGGGACGCGATCTTCGCCGACGCGGGGTGGTTCCACTTCACCGGCATCACCGCCGCGCTTGGCCCGGAGCTGCCGGACATCTGCCGGAGGGCCTGCGAGACGGCGAAGCGGCACGGCGTCACGGTGAGCTGCGACCTGAACTACCGCAAGAACCTCTGGACGACCGAGCAGGCCCAGGCGGCCATGAAGCCCCTGATGCGCCACGTCGACGTCCTGATCGGGAACGAGGAGGACTCGGAGAAGGTCCTGGGCATCGGAGCGGCGGGGACGGACGTCACGGCCGGGGTGCTGAACATGGACGGCTACCGCGACCTGGCCCAAAGGCTGACGGAGCTCTACGGCTTCAAAAAGGTGGCCTTCACGCTCCGCGAATCCCTTTCGGCGTCCGTCAACAACTGGTCCGGACTGCTCTATGAGGACGGCAGGCTCCACACCTCGCGCAAGTACACCATGCAGATCGTCGACCGGGTCGGCGGCGGCGACTCGTTCGCCTCGGGCCTCATCTACGGGATTCTGAACGGCTTCGACCCGCAAAAGGCCCTGGAGTTCGCCGTCGGCGCGTCCTGCCTGAAGCACTCCATCGAGCTGGACTTCAACCTGTCCACGGTCAAGGAGGTCCTGAACCTCATCGGCGGCGACGGCTCCGGGCGCGTGGTGCGCTGAGCGGAGGCGCCGAGCGCGACGTTCCGGCAATGAAAACAAAATCGTTTTCAAAACCATTTCAAGGAGGTTTTCGAGTATGAAAAAGGCAATGCTCTCGTTCCTGTGCGTCTGCGTGCTCTTCGCGGCGGCCGGCCTTGGGGAGGCCGCGGATTTCCCCGGAAAGAAGCCCATCACCATCGTCGTCCCCTATTCGGCGGGCGGCGCCTCCGACACGACGGCCAGGATCTTCGCGGCCGAGATGGAGAAGGTCCTGGGCACGAGCTTCATCGTGACCAACATCACGGGGGCATCCGGCGCCATCGGCCTGGAGCACGCCCGAAGCCGCAAGCCCGACGGCTACACCCTGGCCTACATGCCCGTGGAGTCCACCATGCTGCGCGCCCTGGGATTCACCGACCTCTCCTGCGCCGACTTCAAGTTCATCTGCCGGGTCATGACCATCCCCGCAACGGTGACGGTCCGCGCCGACAGCGAGTGGAAGACCTTCGAGGACCTTCTGGCCTACGCCAAGGCTCAGCCGGAGAAGATCCAGACGGGGAACTCCGGGACCGGCTCCATCTGGCACGTCGCCGCCGCCTCCCTGGAGGAGGCCAGCGGAGCCAAGTTCACCCACGTCCCCTTCGAGGGAGCCGCCCCCGCCGTTGCGGCCCTGGTGGGCAAGAACATACAGATGGTCACCGTCAGCCCTTCCGAAGTCAAGTCCAACGTGGATTCCGGCGAGCTCAAGATCCTGGCTGTCCTCGGCGAGGCCCGCAGCTCGGTCTTCCCCGACGTGAAGACCGCACGCGAGCTGGGCGTCGACCTGGCGCTCCAGGCCTGGGGCGGCTTTGCCGTGCCCAAGGGGACCCCGGAGGACGTGGTGAAGATCCTCGAGGACGCCGCCAAGACGGCCGCCAACTCCGAAGCCCTGAAGAAGCTGCTGAAGGAGCGCGGCTTCGACCACGCCTACCTCTCCGGGGACGAGATGGACAAGAGGGCGGCCGCCGAGCTGGAGCACTTCGGCAACCTGATCCCGAAGCTGGGCATCGCCAACTGACCGCAGGCAGGCTCGACGCCCACCCAATTCCATCCCAAGGAGCGGGCCATGCGCAATAACGACGTCATATCCGGCCTGTTCGCAACGCTCTTCGGCGCCGCCCTCTTCGTTGCGACATGGCTCGAACCGAAACTCACCTTCATAGCCAAGACCTCGGACGGGGTTCCGGGAGCGGGGTTTTTCCCCTACCTCATGAGCGGCTCGGTCGCGCTTCTGGGCACGGCCCTGACGGTAAAGGGGCTCGGGCGGCGGGATACCGCCGCCGCGCCCATCCCCCGGGAGAACCTGAGGCTGCTGTTCGGGACCCTGGCGGGCCTGATCGGCTTCCTGGTCCTCTGGCCCCTGACGGGGCATTTCTACCCGCTCGCCCTGCTGCTCTGTCTTTTTCTGAACCGACTTTTGAAGCGCTCGTGGCTTTTTGCCGTCGTCTACTCCCTGGGGCTCTGTCTGCTGGCCTACCTGGTGTTCACCCTGGGGTTTTCCGTCCAGTTCAACGCATGACGCGGAAGGGAGGATAAACGTATGGGAACGGAAGTCTGGCTCTCCGCTTTGGACTCCGTCCTGCAGCCCTCGGTCCTCTTCTTCCTCTGCGCCGGCGTGCTGATCGGGACGGCTATCGGGGCCCTTCCCGGGCTCTCGGCCACCATGGGAATCGCCATCATGACCCCCGTCACCTTCTGGTTCGCCCCCGCGGACGGGTTCGCCATGCTCATGGGGCTCTGGAACGCCGCCATCTTCGCGGGCGGGATCTCGGCCATTCTGATCAACACCCCCGGGACCCCCGCGTCCATCACCCAGTCCTTCGACGGCTACCCGCTCTACCGCCAGGGCAAGGGCGGCCTGGCTCTGGGGGTCAATGTGGTCTTCTCGGCAATCGGGGGCATCTTCAGCATCCTGTGCCTCATGCTCTTCGCCGAGCCCATAGCGCGCTTCACCGTCTCCTTCGGCCCCACGGAGTACTTCATGCTCGCCCTCTTCGGGCTTGGGATGATGGTCGCGGTCAGCGGCGCCTCCCAGCTCAAGGGGCTGATCCTCGGAGCGGCGGGAATCCTGCTCTCCTGCGTGGGGCTCGACCCCATCCTCGGGATGAGGCGTTTCACCATGGGTCAGGTCTCCCTTCTGGGCGGGATCTCCTTCATCCCCGTCATGATCGGGATGTTCGGCATCGGGGAGGTGCTCTTCCAGATCTACAGCCGGGACGCGAGGCAGGAGGCGGAGGAGAACGAGAGGCGGAAGGAGAACCTGAGGATCGGCAAGGTGCTGCCCCCGGCCCGGGATATCCTGAGGCTCTCCCCCCTCTGCCTTCTGGCCGCGGCGGTCTCCACCCTCGTCGGGGCAATCCCGGCGGCGGGCGGCGACATCGCCTCCATCATCTGTTGGGGCAACGCCAAGAAGCTGAGCCGCCACCCGGAGGAGTACGGAAAGGGCTCCATCGAGGGCCTGGCGGTCAGCTCCACGGCGAACAACGGGGTGCTGGGAGGGGCCATGACCACCATGATGACCCTGGGCATACCGGGCGACTCCGTGACAGCCATCCTGATCGGCTCCCTCACCATGTACGGGATGCAGCCGGGAATCAAGATGTTCACGGAAAACGCGACCTTCTCGGCGACCATCATGCTGCTGATGCTCCTGGCGAACGTCGTCTTCCTCGTCCTGGGGCTGGCGACCGCGAAGGTGTCGGCAAAGTTTCTGTCCGTCACGCAGCCGACCGTCTGGGTGGCGGTCTCCCTGCTCTGCATCATCGGCTCCTTCGCCCTCAACAACAGCTATTTCGACGTCATCGTGATGTTCTCGGCCGGGGTCGCCGGGTTCCTGTTCAAGGTCTACGACTTCCCGACCGGTCCGTTCGTCCTGGGCCTGCTCCTCGGAAAGATGCTGGAGGCCAACCTGCGCCGCGCCCTGGTGATGTCGCACGGAAGCCTCATGATCTTCCTGGAGCGGCCCGTGACCTGCGTCTTTCTGGTCCTGATCCTCGCCACCTTCCTGTGGCCGCTGGTCCGGAGAAAAAGGCAGCCCCGACCGCTCGACAAACCGCAGCCCTGACCCATCCCTGCCAGCGCGCAGGACGCCCCCGGCGAAGTTCGCCGGGGGCGTCCTCAAATCGAAGGCCCTCCATACGACCCAACGGCCCGAAAGCGTTTCAGTCCTCCCTGCCGTAGTCCTCCAAGATCTCCTTCAAGACGTTCCTCTCGATCCTGTCCAGGCTCCTGAAGGGCCTTCTGCATCGGTCCGTCGCGATGACGCCCTGCATCGCCAGGAGCGCCTTCACCGCGGGAATGGCGGGAATCCCCAAAAGCCGCCGGTCGGTCTCGACCACCCGGCGCTGGAGTTCCCGAGCCAGCTCGACGTCCCCCTCCCTCCAGCTCTCGTAGAGCCTGACGAAACGTCTGCCGAACACCATCGCAGGGCCGGAGACCATGCCCGTTCCCCCCGTGAGCAGGCATTGGAGAAAAAGGCTGTCGCACCCGATGAGGACCTCCGTCCCCGCTTTGCAGGCAAGCAGGTAGTCCTCCACCCTCATCAGGTCCGGGACGCTGAACTTGATGCCCCGGACGTTGGCATGGCGGTCCATGACCTTCCTCAGGAGCCCCGGGGAGATGTCGTTTCCCGAACAGCCCGGAATGTTGTAGAGATAGGCGGGAAAGCCTTCCGGAGCCGCCGCCAGGACGTCGTCGTAGAATCGGAGCAGGCTCTCGCCGTCCATGGGAAAGAAGAAGGGGGTCATGACCCCGACGCCGTCGGCCCCAACAGCTGCGGCATGCCGGACATGAGCGCAGGTCTCCTCCGTGGTGGCCGCGGTGCTCTGGACATAGACGGACATGCGTCCGCCCCTTTGCCGGTTTCGGTCCACGACGACCTCCGCGGCCCGCTGCCGCTCCTCGGGGCTCAGGAGCAGCCCCTCGCCGTTGGTGCCGTTGGGGTAGAGGCCGTTCACCCCGCAGGCGTCGAGATGATCGCAGAGACGGCGCAGAGACGCCTCGTCCAGTTCGCCGTTTCCATCCAGGGGTGTGATCGTCGCGCAGACGACGCCGTGCAGCCTTTTCATGATGAACCCGCCTTTACGCATGGATTGGATACCCTCTATCGCCGTTCCATTGTAAACCCGACGGCCTCCGCCGTCGACAGGGATGCGGAGACTCCATCGACGAAACGGCCCCGCCCAAGGGACGGGGTCGTTCGCGTACAAACGGTTTCCTGCCGTATCGTCACGGCAGCTATAGTCACTGTTATGGCGCCGGCTCGACAAAGACAGCACGAAAGAACGCCATAAATTGCCAGGCGTATAGTCCCACGACTTCCACATGAATGAGTTCAGGCGAAACTTATCCCCAGCGTCCGAGCAATACTTGACCAACTTTCCTGGATAAACCTCTTTTTTAAGAAAAATTATTCCCCTTTGATTCCTTGTTGCCTGACTGGAATTTCAAGGACGTGCCATTTTCACCTCCCGGCAAAAGCGTAACCTTTCAAAAGAAGATCCTGAAACCAGCTACTTTCAATCTCTTCTTTATCTTTGATAACAATGCTGTGATTCCACCTCTTGGCACTCACCTGACTGACATTGTGTATCCTGTCGTCCTTGATTTCTTCATCGAGCATAAGGGAAAGGTATAATATGCCGTCTCTGGTCTTCTCATAGGTCCACATCCATAAAAATTTTCTTTTGACCTTGTAGGAAAGTTGAGATTTGTGCTCTTTACCGATATTCGGCAATTCTTTCAGATAGCTCTCTATTCTTTGACAGTAGGCCTCTGTTAAAGGTTTGTCCTCAAAATGGCCAATCATTTTGTTGCTCATTTTATCTTCCTCATTTGATGGATTGTCAAGCTAAACGCAACGGATAAGGAGGAGAAAGAAAGCCTGTGGGGCGGATGTTACACACCTGCGCCGAAGGCTGCGTGAAGGAACGCCATAGAGGAACAGAGCGGGGCGCAGGCGGCACGCCATCAACAAAAAGGCCCCGCCCAAGGGACGGGGTCGTTCGTCCATATCCTCCGCTCGACGAGGCCGATACACCGAACGCCTCAGGGTGCGCAAAAAAGCCGTTCGCCTGCGCCCCAGTAGGCGCCGAACAACGAGCTAAGCCGGCCGCCTGCGCCTCGGCAGGCGCCGAACAACGAGCTGAGCCGGCCGCCTGCGCCTCGGCTGGCGCTGAACAACGAGCTAAGCCGGCCATCTGCGCCTCGGCAGGCGCTGAACAACGAGCTAAGCCGGCCGCCTGCGCCTCGACAGCGCAAACTGTTGCGCCGTCGAGATAGCGAACGGCACGCCATCCGCAGCCTAACGGCTGCGGAGAGGCGGCCGCCTGCTACATGATCGCGTACAGATTCCCGTCCGCGCTGCCCAGGTAGAGCACGCCGCCCGCAAAGGCCGGGGAGCCGTTGATACCCCCGCCCGTCGCAAAGGTGAAGCGCTCCCGGCCCGAGGCCGCATCGAGGACGAAGAGGGTCCCCTGCCCGCCACCGGCAAAGACCAACCCCTCGCCGAAGACCGGCTGGGCCGCCACGCTGCCGCCCTGCGTGTCGAAACTCCACAGGACGCTGCCATTTTTCTCGGCGAGCGCGGCGATCTTGCCGTTCGCCGTCCCCACGAAGACCTTGCCGCCGCCGATGAAGGGCGCCGTCGTCACGGGGTCGCCCACGTTGGCCTTCCACTGCGGCACCACGCCCTTGATCCGGACGCTCTGGACGGAGCCGTCCCAGCTGGAGAAGAAAACGTTGCCGCCGTTGACGGACGGGGTGTTGATGGCGCCGCCCGCGCCGCCGCCCCACAAACGCTTGCCGTTCTTGGGACTGATGGCGCTGAAGACGCCCCTCTGCTCGCCCAGCAGGACGAGCCCCGAGGCGAAGGCCGGCGCACTGCGCAGCTCCAGGCCGGAATCGTAGGTCCAGAGAACCTTGCCGTTGGCCGCGGAGATGGCGTAGAGCTTGCCGTCGCCCTTAACGAAGAAGGCCTTGTTCTCCCCCACCGCCGTCCCGTCGACCACCGTCTCGGCAGCGTAGCTCTCCTCCGGCGGGACGTACTGCCAGGCGACTTTCCCGCTCTTCACGGCCAGGCAGGTGATCGTCCCGTCCGCCTGGGCGAAGATCACCTTGTCGCCCATGATCGAGGGCCGGCCGACCACCGAATTCGTCCCCTTGTAGGACCAGGCGAGCCGACCCGACGCCGCCTGGACGGCATAGAGGTTGCCCACGCTGTCCCCCGCCAGGACCAGGCCCCCGGCCACCGCCACGGAACTGGTGATCGGGGCGTCGGCCTTGAAGGTCCAGCCCAGCCTGCCGCTCCAGGCCCAGGCCGCGCCTCCCGAGAACAGGATCGTGCACGCGAGAATCACAAGCACTGCAACAGAAAAAGTACGCTTCATTCTCTGTTTCCCCCCTTGAAATAAATAACGGGCATGGTGCATGCCCTTGAAACCCAAAGTATAGCGTTTATTTTTTTATTAAAACAGAAAAGGAGGACCGTGACCATGTTATAGTTACTGAAAGTGAAATTTTGCCGAAAGTATTTCATGGGAAAGAACGGAGATTTTTCATGCACGTGAAGCTCGACGAGACGAGGCGCTGGTTCGAGGACTACGCGCGCGGGTTCGACCTGTCGGACCCCATGCTGGAGATGAAGTACGTCCACAGCCACGACGTGATGCGGACGGGAGAGACGCTGACGCGGGCCCTGGGCTGGGCGCCCGCCGAGGCGGAGGTCGGAATCGCCGCCTGCCTGCTGCACGACACGGGACGGTTCAGCCAATATCGGGACTTTCGTACCTACCACGACGGCGGGTCCGTCGATCACGGCGACCGCGGACACGCGGTGCTGACCGCGGAGTTCCCCCGGGACCTCGCCGACGGCGAGGGGCGAAGCGCCATCCTGGAGGCGGTGCGCTGGCACAACAAGAGGGAGCTGCCGGAGCGGCTGGACGAACGGATCCTTCCCTTCTGCCGGCTGGTGCGGGACGCCGACAAGCTGGACGTCTTCAGGCTGGTCCAGCGCTGCATGGCCGAGGGACGCGAGGCGGAGCTGCTGCCGCGCCACAGGGTGGACGCGCCGCTCTCGCCGGAGCTTCTGGACGAGGTGGAGAACACGGGGAGGGGCTCGTACAAAAACGCGCACTCCATGCTCGACTATCTGCTGATCCAGATGACCTGGACGCTCGACCTCAACTACGCGCCCTCCCGGGCCCTTCTGAGGGAGAGCGGCATCCTGGACCGGATTCGGGAGCGCTTTCCCCCCGGAGAGGTCCGGGTGCAGAGGCTCCTGGACCGCCTGACCCGGGCCTCGGCATAGAGACTGAAACTCAAGAGGACCTCCAGGAGCGGATCTCATTCCGCTCCTTTTTTTGATCTGCCCCTTTTTCATTCATTTGCTGTATCTTTCGAAAAAAAATGATATAATGGCCTTGCTCATTTCAGGTCAAGTGTCCCATTTTTATGTCGGGGGCTTTTGCATGGATGCGATGGGTCGTCTTACTCGCCTTATGGAACTTTTGATGGAGGACGGTGGAGAACTGGGCATTCGTGAGATCGCCCAGCGGACGTCCATCCCCAAGAGCACGGTTCAGCGGATGCTGGAAGCACTCGAGGAGTGCGGCTGGCTGGTGCAGGACGCGAGGACGCAGCGTTATCGTGTCGCCCTGCGGCTGCTCCTATTCGCGAACGAATGGCGTTTGCATCAGGAGCTGGTGCGGCAGGCCCAAGGGGTGATGCTGGACCTGTGCCGTGCGACGCAGCAGACGGTTCTTCTGCTGGTTCTTGAGGGACAGCAGGGAATCTGCCTCAACCGGGTGGAGCCCGAGAGGACCATCCGGCTGGTCGCCGAGACGGGCAAGCGTTTTCCCCTTCACGCCGCGGCCTGCGGCAAGGTCCTTTTGGCTTACTCGCCTCCGGACCTGCAACAGCGGATCCTCTCCACCCCCCTGGAGGCCTATACGGCGAGGACCATCACGGATCCTTGCAACTTGAGGGAGGAGATCGCCCGCATACGGGCCTGCGGTCTCGCCTACAGCGTGGAGGAGATGACCGTCGGGGCCGCGGAGGCCGCAATTCCCCTTTTTTTCAGAAAATCCGATCGCTTTGTGGCGGCTTTGAGTATCGCAGGGCCCTCCTTCGACCTCGAGGGCCGATTCGAGGAGTTCGCGCGTCTCCTCAAGGACGCCCGAGAAAAAATTCTTGGGACAAAAGAGGTGGAATGACATGCTGGAGGCAAAGGGACTCTCCGTCCATTTCGGCGGGCTCAAGGCCGTCGAAAAGGTGGATCTGGAGGTACGGCAGGGGGAGATCCTCTCCCTGATCGGGCCCAACGGAGCGGGCAAGACGACATTTTTCAACCTCGTCAGCGGCTTCCTGCGGCCCCATGAGGGCAGCGTCGTCTTCAAGGGGCAGGACATCACGCATCTTCCGCCGCACCGGATAGCCGCCCTGGGGCTGGTCCGGACCTTTCAGAAGACAAATATCTTTGCGGATATCGACGTCGCCGAAAGCGTCAAGATAGGATTCTCCTCCCACCGTACCGCGGGCTTCCTCGACATTCTGCTGCACGGAAAACGGAGCCGCAGGGAGCAGATGGACGTAAAAGAACGAACCGCGGAGCTTCTTAGGTTCTCCGGACTTCTCGGCCTGAGGAGGGACCTCGTCAAGAACATCCCCTACGGCAAGCAACGTATGCTTGCCGTTGCCCTCGCCCTTGCGGCCGGTCCCGAGCTGCTTCTGCTTGACGAACCGGCAACCGGACTCAATCCCGTGGAGACGAGTGAGCTGAGAGATATGATTTTAAGGATCCGCTCCGAGCTGGGCATCACCATCTTCATGATCGAGCACAACATGAACCTGGTCGCGTCCATCTCGGACCGCGTGGTCGTGCTGAACCACGGAGAGAAACTGGCCGAGGGTCTTCCCCCGGAGGTCGCTCGAAATCCTCTGGTCATCGAGGCCTACCTGGGACGGGGGTATGCCCATGCTTCTTGAGGTCGAGGGTCTTAATGCTCACTACGGCCGCTCTCAGGTGCTGCACGAGGTTTCCCTGAAGGCGGAGAAGGGCTCCATCGTCACCCTGATCGGGGCCAACGGGGCCGGGAAGACCACCTTGATGATGTGTCTGTCCGGGGTGCTCCGTCCGACGGCGGGGACCATCCTCTTCGACGGCTGCAATCTGGAGGGCAGGGCTCCGGACTGGATCGTCGCTCGCGGCCTGTCCCAATGTCCCGAGGGACGCCGCGTCTGGCCCGGCATGACCGTCCTGGAGAACCTCGAGATGGGCGCCGTCTCCGTCCGGGATTCCTCGGCGATCAAAGAACGCCTGGAGTGGTCCTTCGAACATTTCCCCATTCTCGCCGAGCGACAGGGGCAATTGGCGGGGAGCCTGAGCGGCGGCGAACAGCAGATGCTGGCCATCGCACGGGCTCTGATGCCCCGGCCCAAGCTCCTGCTGCTGGACGAACCGTCTCTGGGCCTGGCCCCCATCATCGTGGAAAAGGTCATGGACATCATACGGACGATACGGGACGACGGCACGACGGTCATCCTGGTAGAGCAAAATGCCTTTATGGCGCTGTCCATTGCGGACTACGCCTATGTCCTGGAGACGGGACGGGTCGCCCTTTCGGGAACGGGAGCCTCGCTCCTGAAGGACGAGGAGGTCCGCCGCTCCTATCTGGGAGTGTGACGGGCTTCGCTGCGGAATTCCGGTACGGGTTTTGTTCCATCAACTGAGGAGGTGTGCGAGGTGAAGAAAGTTTTTGGGCTGCATGCGACAATGCTGGCGGTACTCTCTCTCTTTTTGGCCTCTGCGGGATGGGCCGGAGAGCCCATTCGCGTCGGGGTGGTCCTTCCGACCTCCGGCCCCATCGCCTATGACGGCGGGCTGGCTCTGAACGGCATCAAGATGGCGGTGGACGAGATCAACTCCGCGGGGGGCGTCCTGGGTTCTCCCATCGAGCTCTTCGTCGAGGACAGTGCCGGAGTCCCCGCCACTGCGGTGGCCGCCATGGAAAAGCTGGTCGGAATGCAGAAAGTCGTGGCCGTGATCGGCGACTTCGGCAGTTCCTGCACGCTCGCGATGATGGACGTGGCGCAGCGGGCCCAAATCCCTCTCATCACGCCCGTCTCCCTCGCCCCCAAGATCACGGAGATGGGGAACATCTGGATGTTCCGCGGCTGCGACAACTCCGCCATGATCGCCAAGGCCTTCACGAAGTGGGCCGTGCAGGAAAAGAAGATCGACAAGTGGGCTTACATCGCCATCAACACGGACTACGGCCGTGGATCCGTCGACGCGTTCAACAAGGATCTGGAGAAGCTGGGGGCCAAGGTCGTGTTCACGGAGTACTTCAACCAGGGGGAGACCGACTATTATCCGATCGTCACCCGGCTCGCTGCCAGTGACGCCAACGGCCTCTGCCTCTTCGGCGAGACGGTGGACCTCTCACGGGTCGTCGCCCAGTACCACGAGATGGGGCTCGAGGACAAGATGCTCATCATGGACCCGACCAGCGGGACCTTCAACGCCAAGTTCCTGGAGCTCGCCAAGGAGAACGCGGATGGCATCGTGGGGGCCACGCGCTTTGCCGCGGCCATCCCCACCCCCGAGGCGCAAAAGTTTGTCTCCGACTACAGGGGCCGCTACGGCTTCGATCCCGAAAAGTACGCTCAGGCAGGCTACGACTGTACCCGAATGATCGCCCAGTCCATCGACAAGGCTCAAGCCGCGGACCCCGCAAAGATCCGCGACGCCCTGGCCGGGATCCAGTATGAGGGACCGCAGGGAAAGGCCCATTTCGACGACAAGAACCAGCTGATCATCAGCGAGTACATCGTCATGTTCCGGGACGGCAAACTGGAGATCGTCGCAGGGCCGATCTCGACGGAGGATTAGAGGACGGGGACGCAACGACCCTCCGGAAAAGAGGATTTTTCTCATGATGACGGTTTTTTTTCAGCAGATGCTGAACGGCGTCATTCAGGGCTGCATCTATGCCCTGATCGCCCTGGGGCTCTCCCTGATCTTCGGTATCCTGGAGATGGCCAACTTCGCCCATGGTGAATTCTACATGCTTGGGGCGTTCATGGCTCTTTTCTCCGTGCAGTTTCTTCACGTCCCCTTCTTCGTCGCCATGCTCATCGCCATGGGGGGCATGACGCTGTTCGGCATCCTGATCGAGCGCAGCGTCTTCCGTCCCATCGTAGGCAAGCCGCTGATCAACAGCATGTTGCTCTCGTTCGGCCTGTCGACGGCATTGGCGAATGCGGCCCTCTTCTTCTTCGGTGCGGACCCGCAGAAGATCGAGTCGGGCCTGGCCCGAATCCGCTTTCGGACGTTCGGGCTCCACATCACCGGGGAGCGCCTTGCGATCCTCGTCCTGAGCATCGTGCTGGTCCTTTTGCTCGCCTGGTTCATCCAGTACACGAGGACGGGCAAATCGATGCGGGCCATCGCCCAGGACAGGGTGGCGGCACAGCTCGCCGGGATCAACGTGGGCCGCATCTACGCCATCACCTTCGCGGTCGCGGGAGCCCTCGCCGCCGCAGCCGGAACCATGGTCGGCGCCATGTTCTTCGTCTCTCCCGAGATGGGGCTCTCCGTGGTCCTGAAGTCCTTCGTGATCGTCATCCTGGGAGGCTTCGGCAACATCAGGGGCGTCATCTTCGCCGCCATCCTCATCGGACTTCTGGAAAGCCTGGGGGGCGGCTACATCAGCTACGCCTATAAAGACGCCTATCCCTTCCTGCTGCTGGTCGTGCTCTTCATCCTCAGGCCGCAGGGGCTGACGGGAGGTGGACGGTCATGAGGACTCCCCTGCCGCGTACGGCGGCCTTTCTGGCACTGATCGCCGCCCTCTGCGCCCTGCCTCGTCTGTTCGCGATGGATTATTACCTGCACATCTTCGTGATGTCCGAAATCTATGCGGTCCTGTCGCTCTCCCTCGCCCTGATCGTGGGCTTCTCCGGCCAGGTTTCCATGGGCCACGCCGCCTTCTACGGCATGGGCGCCTACACCGCGGCCCTCGCCAGTACGCGCCTCGGGCTATCCTTCTGGTGGACGTTCTGGCTGGGCGGCCTTTTCGCAGGGGTGATCTCGTACCTCCTGGGCATCCTGGTGCTGCGCCTCAGAGGCCATGTTCTGGCCATCACGACGGCCTTCTTCGGACTGCTGGTCACCGTGGTCCTGAACAACTGGATCCCCGTAACCAACGGCCCCATGGGAATCGCAGGGATACCGCGCCCCACTCCCCTCACCCTGCCGGGCGTTACCCTTGTCTTCGAATCGCGCACTCACTATTACTACCTGGGGCTGGTGATGGTCCTCGGCGTCGTGTGCTTTCTCCGGCGCATAGTCAACTCGCGTCTGGGAGACTCCATGATCGCCGTACGGGAGAACGAGGAGCTGGCCCTGTCGATCGGGGTCGACTCCATGCGGACCAAGGTTCTGGCCTTCACGATAGGCGGAACGCTCGCCGGCATGGCGGGGGCCTTCTACGCCCATTACATCCTCTTCGTCAGCCCGGTGACCTTCACCATCAACGAGTCCATCAACCTGCTGGTCATGATCATCTTCGGCGGCATGAACACTCTGGCAGGTCCCATCTTCGGAGCCGTCTGCCTGACCATCCTCCCCGAATTCCTTCGGGTGGCGGGCTCGCTTCGCCTCGTCATCTACGGCATCGCACTGATGTTCTTCATCATCCGCCTTCCGTCGGGAGTCTGGGGGTCGTTGAAACCCCTGCTGATCTCCCGTCTCTCCAAGCCGGACGAAGAGCTGCCGGCGTAACCGTACGTCCGTTTCCCAAAAGTGCGGGGCGCCCCCGGTCCGGGGGCGCCCCGTATCTCGCCGATACCGCGTGCGCTACGCGATCGTGACCTCCTTGGTCAGATACACGTCCTGCACGGCGTTGATGATCTGGACGCCCTCCTTCATCGGGCGCTGGAAAGCCTTGCGGCCCAGGATCAGCCCCATGCCGCCCGCGCGCTTGTTGACCACCGCGGTGCGCACGGCCTCCGCCATGTCGGTCTCGCCGCCCGACGCCCCGCCGGAGTTGATCAGTCCCGCCCGGCCGGCGTAGCAGCTCAGAACCTGATAGCGCGTCAGGTCGATGGGGTGGTCCGTCGTCAGCTTCTCGTAGACGAGCTTCGAGGTCTTCCCGAAGGACAGCGTCGTGTAGCCGCCGTTGTTCTCGGGCAGCTTCTGCTTGATGATGTCCGCCTCGATCGTGACGCCCAGGTGGTTGGCCTGGCCCGTCAGGTCCGCGGAGACGTGGAAATCCTTCTCCTTGGTCTTGAACGCGGAGTTGCGCAGGTAACACCAGAGGATGGTCGCCATCCCCAGCTCGTGGGCATGGTGGAACGCCTCGGAGACCTCCTGGATCTGGCGCGTGGACTCGTCGCTGCCGAAGTAGATCGTCGCGCCCACGGCGACGGCGCCCATGTTCCAGGCCTGCTCCACGGACGCGAACGGAACCTGGTCCGCCTTGTTGGGATAGGAGAGCAGCTCGTTGTGGTTGAGCTTCAGAACGAACGGGATCTTGTGCGCGTAGCGGCGCGCGACCGCCCCCAGAACGCCCAGCGTGCTGGCCACGGCGCTGCACCCCGCCTCGATGGCGAGCTTCACGATGTTCTCGGGGTCGAAGTAGATCGGGTTCGGGGCGAACGAGGCCCCTGCGGAGTGCTCGATCCCCTGATCCACGGGCAGGATGGAGATGTACCCCGTGTTCGCCAGACGCCCATGCCCAAACAGCGCCTGCAGCGAGCGCAGGACGGGGACCGGACGGTCCGAGACCGACCAGACGCGGTCCACGAAGTCAGGCCCCGGAAGGGACAACATCCCGGCGTCCACCGTCTTGCACGCGTGCCCCAGCAGAAACTCCGCGTCCTTGCCCAAAAGCTTTTCGATCTTTTCCATTTCCCTGCTCATAACCCTACCTCCTTCGAAACAAGCCCGATCTTCTCTCCCCGGAGGAGCAAAGCGCCCTTCCGAAGGAGCGTCCCGTCACGACTCCATCCCGAAGATACCACATTATCCGGATGGCGTCATGCCGCAATCACATGAAAGTCCTGCGCGCCTCGATCAGGATCAGGACCCCTGAGACCACCAGGGTGCTCCCCATCATGAGGGCGACGGACACGCCGCCCACGAAGGGGGAGGCGGCCATGGCGAAGGCGCAGAGCACCAGAAGCAGGCCGTTCAGGAGCATCCACCACCATCTCCTGAGCCCCAGGGACCGGAGCCGGAAGGAGGTCGCGACGCGGACCAGGCCGGTGAAGCAGAGCCAGGCGGCCACGAGCATGGGGATCATAAAGGCGGTGAGCCCGATGCGCGTCAGCATCACGACGCCGATCACCAGGTCCAGCAGCCCCTGGAGCATCATCCAGCGCGGACACATGGGGTCCCCGCGCAGGGAGAAACAGGGGACCAGGTGGTTGAGCCCCGCGACGACGAAGCCGATCCCCAGGAAAAAAGCCAGAGACATCAGAGCCTCCACGGGATAGGTCATCGCCCAGAGCCCCAGCACGACAAGGAGCCCGCCGGTGAAGTAGAGCGTCCAGCGCATCGTCTTCATGGAGTCCAAATTCCCCACATCCTCTCGTTCGGTTTGCGGCCCCCTCCGCGCCTCGGGAACCCCGGCCGGAAAAGCCGCATTTCTATTCTACACTCCCCGCCCGCCGGTGCCGCGAATGGAGAGAGAAAATCCGCCGTTCTCCGCATGACATGCGCTATAATCTTGCCGTGCCGCCGCACTTCGGCAAATTCGTTCGAGAGGGGTTTTGTGCATGTCGGTGATCATGAGCTTCTTCGTCGTGCTCCTCATCCTGGCCATCGGAGACATCGTCTCCACGAAAACGAAGGCCTTCGTCCCGTCCGTCTTCGTCGCCGCTCTGCTGTTCGTCCTGGGGTTCTGGTACGGCTGGTTCCCGCTGGACGTCGTGGAGAAGGCGGGCATGACCGGACCCATCGTCTCGATATCCATGTACGTGATCATCGTCCACATGGGCACGCTGATGAGCATCCGCGAGCTCTGCGCCGAGTGGAAGACCATCGCCATCGCCGCAGCCGCCCTGGCCGGCATGGTGGGCATCCTCGTCACGGTGGGGCGTATGCTCATCGGCTGGGACGCCGTCGCCATCGGCACGCCGCCCCTCTCCGGAGGACTGGTCGCCGCGATCATGATGGCCGAGGCCGCCACCAAGAAGGGGCTGCCGGCTCTCGCGGTGCTGGGGACCGTCATCTACGTCGTCCAGGGCTTCGTCGGCTATCCTCTGACCGCGCTCTGCCTGAAGTTCGAGGGCAAACGCCTGCTCCACCTCCGAAAGACCGACCCCGAGGCGCTGCCCCACGCGACCGCATCCGCCGGCGCGACGCAGCGCAAGGGCCTTCTGCCCCCGCTGCCCGACAAGTATCAGACGACCTTCACGCACCTGGCGACGATCGCCCTGGTGGCGTGCGTCTCCGACTACGCCGCGGCCGCCTTCAAAAGCTGGCTGATCGGCATGAACCCCGCTTACGGGGCCTACGCGCTGCACCCGCTGGTGGTCTGCCTGATCTTCGGCGCAATCGCCGCGGAACTGGGGATCGTCGAGCGCCGTCCGTTGATCAAGGCAGGGTCCTTCGGCTTCATGCTGACGGCGATCATGGGCTTCATCATGGGCATGCTGAACAAGGCCACGCCCGAGATGATGACCGAGATCCTGTTCCCTCTGGCCGTCGTCGTGGTCGTCGGAGTCTCGGGCCTCCTGATCGGCGCGTTCCTGATGGGCAAGCTGCTGGGCTACACCGGCCCGATGGCCATGGCGCTCTCCCTCACCGCGCTCTACGGCTTCCCGCCCAACTACATCCTGACGGACGAGGCCTCGAAGGCCCTGGCGGAGAACAAGGAGGAGTACGACTTCCTAATGGACCAGATGCTGCCCAAGATGCTGGTGGGCGGGTTCGTCACGGTGACGATCACCTCCGTCATCCTGGCCGGGATCTTCATCAATTTGTTGTAGCTCCAAGCTTCCGCACATGAAAACGGGCCTCACGCTTCCAGCGTGGGGCCCGTTTTCATGTGCTTCGCATAACAAAAAACACTAAAAAATCAAAATTAAAACCATACAGAATTAACCATCGAATTGTTTTCCTTTCCTTACTTCTTACTGATGTGATACTTGGTTTCATGTCACGCTGAAGGTTCCTCAACCTGACTGTTTCAGGAGAAACCAAAAAAACTTGTCTGAAATTATCTTCAAACATCTTGACTATTTATTTTAAAAAGTGCATTATGCTTAAAGCCTTACCTGTTAAAAACATGTCGAGCCATTCACGGTCATGTTTTAGGCAACCTAAAACTTGTCTGTTTTTTGGGGGGGTGAAGGAGGGCATTCGCTTGAGCAAATATCGATCTTTTAAAGAAAAGATTCTGCTTGAGATGAGCAACCTACAGGCATACACAAAAATGCCTTCACGCCCTGCGCTCAGCCGAAAATACAATCTTTCCCGTGCAACTGTAGATAAGGCTTTTCGAGAACTCGTTGCCGATGGCCTCCTCTATACGGTCAAAGGAAGCGGTACTTTTATTGCTCCTGATGCCTCTGGCGGCAAGCTAAGCAATAAAGGGGGGGTTGCTAACTGGGGAGTAATCGTTCCCAATATCATGTATGACATCTGTCCCGTTTTTCTGCGCGGTATTGAAGATTACACGCAGCAATACGATATCAACATCATCATTTGCAATACGGACAACGATGTCCTCAAAGAACGGGACCACCTGATGCGTTTGGCAAGATCAGGCATCGCAGGGGTGATTATTATCCCTGCAATTTCAGGACTCAATGAGCCCTCTGGCTTTCAGGAGCTCAAAACCCGGCGGATTCCCTTCGTCTTCTGCAATCGCGGGCTGGACTCGATGGGAGAGACGCCTTTGATCACCTCCAATGACTTTTATGGTGGGTATATCGCCACTAAGCATCTTATTGAAAGAGGTTATCGCAACATCGGTTTTATTTCCCGATACCGTTACCGCACCAGCATGAATCGCTTTTACGGCTACGCAGCCGCCCTGCAGGAATCCTGCTTGCCGATCAATCGTTCCATCATCAGCACACAGAACAATGGGACGGATAGCACTCTTATGGATATTATCGTCAAGATGCTCACAGCCGATGAGCCGCCGGATGCTTTTTTCTGCCATAACGATGAAATTGCCTGTTGCACCTATAATGCAGTGCTTGCCGTCGGCAAAAGGGTCTCGAAAGATGTGGGCATTGTCGGATACGACAACACAACCGTTTGCGAGACATTGGACACAAAACTTACCTCGGTCTCGTTTAAAAGCTATGAAATTGGCAGTAAAGCAGCACAGATTTTACAAAATATGATCCTTGGGCGGCCACTTGCCGGCGCGAATGTTTTTATGTTCCAACCGGAGTTGGTCGATCGGTCCAGTAGTTTGGGGCCAGGCACCCTTCCCGTCTGACGGCGTAATTTGCGTTGGCGTGTGTAGGCTTATTATGGCGATGTTATGACAAGGAGGCGTTCGGAATGAAAAAAGTGCTGGTTCTTATCCTGATTGTCGTTTTTGCATTTGTGCTTGGGAACGGCAACGAGCAGTTCGCCAATAAGGCTTTTGCCGATACTCCGTCGAGCAACCTGACAAAAGTGCTTGAAAAAGGTGTTCTTGTCGTGGGCTGCTCCCCTGTCATCGAAGGCGTTTGCTTTCAGGATCCTCAGTCCGGTGAGTTCATTGGAATGATCCCCGATCTGATCAACGGCTACGCAAACTCGCTGGGCATCAAAATTCGCTGGGAACCACTGGAATGGTCGACATTGATCGCTGCGGCCAACACTGGTAAAGTGGATATGATCGCCGCTCATATGACGATGACGATTCAGCGCACCGCAAACATAACCTTCTCCGCTCCATGGATCACAGACTGTTCCATGGCTTGCGTTCGTACCGATTCTCCATTCAAAACCCTGGCGGACTTGAACCATCCCGACGTGAAAATCGGATCCGGAGAAGGCAGCTCCTACAACGAGCTCATTCCGCAGCTCTTCCCCAAGGCCCAGCTCGTCATCCTTCCCACCACGGCCTGGCAGGACGCGCTCAAGACGGGGCGTATCGACGCGATGTACGACGACAGCATCTCTTTTCCCGGCCCTATCGCCCGCAGTAAGGGAAAGCTGCGCCTGATCAACGAACGCCAAGGAGCATTTCTGTATGGCTTTGGCGTTCCGCTTGGTGACACCATCTTTAAGGATTCCCTGGACGTATACCTGGCTACCATCAAAACTGACGGGACCTATGGCAACATCTACAAAAAATGGTTTGGTCTCGATTGGAGCCCCAATGCCTATGGATCCAGCTTTTAGCTCATTCGGGCTGAGGTCAAATTTTTGCAGGCCTTTCAAGCCCTCACCCCCTCGATAACTCGGAGCTATAGCCGCTTGGGGAATCCAGGGCAATCCCTGCCCTCAGGCCGAACCTGAGGGCAGCGGAATGCTTTTTTTTCGCGCAAGGCAAAACGGCACGAGGTCCACGGATACATTGCCGCTTGCAGCGTGATTGACGCCAATGAGACCGCCGTCCCGGGGAAAGCGTGTATCGAGGCCGACGAATGGATGGGGAAACGATCTCTACGATCGAGCTCGTGTCGGGACGGAGGAACATCCTTTTGGCTTGGTGGCCGATCTCCGGATGGTCAATGTCGTATTTCAAGGTCACCTTATCTTCGGCGTTTGGCCGACAGGTAAGCTATCCTGCTCGGGGAGGAAAAACGCTTCGATGTCGTTCAAACTTTACGTTTTGGAAGCAACACTCCCACAGTTCATAGCCGGTACACTGGTTACGCTGCAATACACACTCGTTGCAGTCGTCCTCGCCATCATATGGGGAATCCTGATTGGCTCGCTCACCTACAAACGGATTCCTGTCCTGAGCCGCCTCTGTCGCTGGTATGTGACATTCTTTCGTGAAACACCACTCCTGGTGCAAATATACGTCATTTTTTACGGGCTTCCCCAGTTGAACCTGCTGCTCTCGGCCGCGACCTGCGGCGTCATGGCGCTTGTACTCAATGACGGAGCGTTTATCGCCGAAATCATCCGCGGCGGGCTGCAAAGCATTGAGACCGGGCAGTTGGATGCGGCCGCCAGCTTGGGGTTCAGCCCCTTGCAGACCTGGCAGTACTTTCTTCTTCCTCAAGCCTGGAAAAAAGTGACCGAGTCGATCATCGGCATGATTTCCATCATCCTCAAAGACACATCTCTACTCGCCCTGATCACGATTGTCGAGCTGACCGCCGTGGCACAAAAGGTCAATGCGCAGCGTTTCGAACCGACCACAGCATTCCTCACGGCAGGAACTCTGTATTTATTGATGTTTCTTTGCCTCGAAGGGATCAAAAAGCTTGTCATGAGGAGGCGGCGGTATGAGCCTACAGGATCATGAGACCGCAATTGTAGCCCTACTTCGCTTCGGCCTACCGCAAACGCTGAAGCTGATTGGCGTCTGTGTGATCCTTGCACTTGCCATCGGCATCGCCTTGGGGATCATCCGCAGTTTCCGCATTCCGGTCGTCGATCATATTCTTGGGGCCTATGCCATGATTTGCCGCGGCGTTCCCGTCATGGTCATCCTTCTGTTCGTATATTCCTCTCTGTTCCTCGGCACTCCCTACTGGACCGCCGTAGCCACATTGACCTTCTCCGAAAGCGCCTATGTCATGGAGATCGTCAAAGGCGGGCTGTGGTCCATCGACAAGGGGCAATGGGAGGCCGCAGACTCTCTTGCATTGCCCAAAACCTATACCCTGTTTAAAATCATCATCCCGCAGGTGTTTCTGATTACCCTACCCGCCCTGTTCGGCCAACTCGTCCTGCTGGTCAAAGGAACGTCTGTCGCATCGACAGTAGGTGTCATCGAACTGACGAAGCAGGGACAATTTTTGCTTTCGAGCTACTCTCAACCCATCGTGATCTATGGCTATGTGCTGCTTATCTTTTTTATCCTGTGTCATACGCTGACCTCGATCAGCGACAGGCTCGAAAAAAATATACGGCGCAAGATTCTTGGAGAAGGCCATGAATGACAAAAACGGCAACGTGATCCTCAAACTGGAGCACCTGGTAAAAAAATTCGGCAACCACTTGGTTCTGGACGATGTTTCTCTTGATGTGTGCGAGCACGACATCATCGTGCTGTGCGGACCCAGTGGAGGAGGCAA
Source organism: Fretibacterium sp. OH1220_COT-178 (assembly GCF_003860125.1). NCBI lineage: Bacteria > Thermotogati > Synergistota > Synergistia > Synergistales > Aminobacteriaceae > Fretibacterium > Fretibacterium sp. OH1220_COT-178. The sequence goes on from NZ_RQYL01000021.1 coordinate 40,138, forward strand.
GAGCACACTGATCCGTACCATCAACGGGCTTGAAAACCTGGACAGCGGTTCCATTATCTATCGCGGTACCCCCGTTACGCCCAAGACCGTCCACAAAATACGGCGTCATATTGGCATGGTTTTTCAGCAATTCAATCTTTTTAAAAATTTAACGGTTCACGATAACTTGGCCATTGCCCCGGTCAAGGTACTCAAACGGGACAAGAAAACCGTACGACAAAAAATGGAGGAGTATCTGGATATTTTCGGCATCGAAGATAAAATCGGCCATTATCCTCATCAACTGTCCGGCGGACAGAAGCAACGCGTCGCCATTGTCCGTTCGCTGCTTATGGATCCGGACATCATGCTCTTCGACGAACCCACCAGCGCCCTTGACCCCGAGATGATCAAGGAAGTCCTCGACGCCATGCGTCGTCTCTCATCCATGGGGATGACCATGATCGTCGTCACGCACGAGATGGGCTTCGCCAAGGAAGTGGCCAATCGCGTGTGCTTCCTGGACAATGCCCGGATTCAGGTCAACGAGGAAACGGAGGTATTTTTCAACAACAGCACCAATCCCAGACTCCAACAATTCCTTTCAATGATCCTGGATCACTGAAAGGCACTGTCGATTCAAAAACCGTTTTCTCTCTGCCAAGGAGGAAATCACGATGATTACGAGCCCGCTGCTTACTGCAGATGTATTGACCAAGCCGATGATCAATGTCGTATCGTTTCTCAAGCGGATGCGCCTCGAAAGCGATTCGGAACTGATAGACCTCTCGGTCGGCAATCCGGATCTGCCCCCCCATGCATCCGTCATCGACGAACTCATCAAGTGCTCCCAACGCGAGGATATCCATGGGTATGGCAACTTTGATGGTCAGCCGGTGCTGCTTGAAAATATTCAGCGTTATTACCGCAAGCGTTACCAAGCGGAAGTCGCGAAAAATCAGATTCATGTCATCCGAGGAGTGCGGAACCTGCTGTTTTCTATAGCCTATATCTTTGTGGCTCCGGGGGAAACCGTCCTCATCCCGAGCATCGGCTATCAATCCTATTACCTGGCCACCTTGTTCAATCATGCCGAACCCTACCTTGTTCCTATGCAGCCGGAAGCCAATTACGTTCCGGAAGTTTGGACGCTTCCCGAAGACGTGCTTGCACGCGCAAAACTTTTATACCTCAACTACCCCAACAATCCCACCGGGAGCCAGATCACCAGGGAACAGCTCACCCGTATCGTGGAGGTCTGTCGCAAGTACGGCATCCTGCTCTGTTACGACAACGCCTACAATGAAATCGTTTTTGACGGTCTTTCGCCTATCAGTCTTTTTGAAATCCCCGGTGCATGGGAAATCGGAATCGAGATCACGTCCATGTCCAAGCTGACGAGTCTTGCCGGCTGGCGTATCGCTTTTTGCGTCGCCAACGAATCCATCATCAACTATATCTGGAACTACAATGCTGTAACCGACAGTGCCGTATACGACGGCTTTCAGATTGCCGGGGCAAAGGCCTTGGCCCACGTGATCGAGCATGACGACGGCAAGCGCCTTGCGTCCATCTATCGAAAGCGGCGCGACATCGTTATGTCAGGCTTTGATACTGCTGGCATCACCTACTACAAGCCTCAAGGCGGGTTTTATATGTGGTTGAATGTGCCGGAGGGGAAGACCGATATGGATTTTGCCGCAGAGATCTGCCGCAAAGCCCAAGTGCTTTTGACCCCCGGCTCCTACTATGGAGAGAGCGGCGCTCATAATGTCCGCCTATCCCTCACCGCCAGCGAGGATCGGCTTCAGACCGCAGCGGATCGCATTGCCGGTTTGATTTAGGGCGGATTTTTCAAGGGAGAACAATCCAACATGACAGATAAAAATCGTTTTCGGGGTGTTATTCCTGCATTGATCACTTGTTTCGACAGCAAGGGGTCTTTTGACGAAAAACGTATGCGCCTGGTCGTACGCGACCTCCTGGCACAAAACGTGCAAGGATTGTATCTGACGGGCAGCACGGGTGAAGCCTTCCTGATGACGCTGGAAGAGCGCAAGCGGGTCGTAGAGGTCGTCGCCGATGAAACCGCCGGCCGTGTCCCTCTGATCGTTCACGTGGGAGCCATCTCAACCCGGCACAGCACCGAACTGGCCTTACACGCCAAAGATGTGGGCGTCGACGCGATCTCGTCTGTTCCACCATTTTACTGGAAATTTTCTGAGAAAGAGATTTTCTCCTATTACGAGACACTCTGCAGTTCCGTCGACCTGCCCGTGGTCGTGTACAACGTCCCCTTGGCAGGGCTCATGAGCCTCTCGTTTATCGAGCAGCTTTACAAGATCCCCAACGTCTGCGGCGTCAAATACACGGCTACGACACATTATGAGATTGCACTGCTCAAGAATACTTTGGGGCCGGATTTTTTGGTGTTCTCCGGCTGCGACGAGATGGCCATCTCCGGTCTGCTGTTCGGTGCAGACGGCCTCATAGGCTCTTTCTACAACCTCATGCCCGAGGTCTTCCTGGACATCTATCGTCTGCAGAGACAAGGCGACCTGCAGGCAGCGACACGACGCCAGCGCGAGGCCGATCTCATCATTCTAAAGGCTCTTGAATACAGCTATTATGCGGTGATCAAGCTCGGCATGAAATGGTCCGGCGTCGATGCCGGTTATTGCCGCGCCCCTTTCACCAATTACACCGACAAAGAAGAGATGTTCCTCCGGCAAACCTTCCGACTGTTGCGGGATACGAACCGTATTGTTGGCGTTCGTTTCCTGGACGCGCTATAGTGACAAAACTTTATGCCATGACGACAACTTTCGATAAAATTCGCGGCGGGTTGATTGTATCCTGCCAGGCCTTGCCCAATGAGCCCCTGCACTCGTCCTTTATTATGTCTCGCATGGCCCTCGCCGCTGAACGTGGCGGTGCCGTTGGTATTCGAGCGAACTCCGTCACAGATATCCTGGCCATCCGAGAGATAGTGAAGCTCCCCATCATAGGTATCATCAAAACCGTGTTCAAGGACAGTCCCGTATGCATCACCCCGACACAAGCACAGGTCAGTGCACTTGTAAAGACAGGTGTCGAGATCATCGCGATGGATGCCACGGACCGCATCCGTCCCGATGGACATACATTGAAAACTCTGTTTCCTGCGCTTCGATCAGCCTATCCGGAACAACTTTTTATGGCGGATTGCTCCTCCTTCGCAGATGCCGCCGAGGCTGAAAAGCTTGGCTTTGATTGTGTGGGAACTACGCTGGCCGGCTATACCGATGCCACCCGTGGCAGTCCTATCCCGGACTTCACACTGCTCCATCAGCTATGCCAGAAACTTTCGGTGCCGGTGATCGCCGAAGGCGGTATCCGCACACCTGAAGAACTTCGTCAAGCCATCGACATGGGTGCCTGGTGCGCCGTCGTCGGCGGCGCTATTACCAGGCCCATGGAGATCACACAGCGCTTCGTTGCGGCACTTAGAGGCAATCGATGTCCATCTTGACCCTGGATATCGGCGCAACGGCAGTAAAATATGGTCTTTTTGACCCCAATGGCATTCTGTTTAAGCAAGGAGATTTTCCCACGCAAGCCCAAAACGGCGCACATTCACTTTTTGTACGACTCACCGCCTGGATCCAAAATTTGCCTGAGACGATATCCGCCATTGGAGTAAGCACATGCGGTCAGGTAGATCCATCGACAGGAAACATCATGTATGCGACAGACAACCTGCCAGGATACACGGGGATGCAGGTTCGGTCCTATCTGGAAGAGACGTTCTCTGTTCCCGTAGCAGTCGAGAACGATGCCAACGCCGCAGCAATCGGTGAGGCGTATTTTGGTTCTGCCAGAGGAATGCCCGATTTTCTTTGCATTACGTATGGCACCGGCATAGGAGGCGCCATCATATCGGATAACAGCATTTATCGTGGAAAGAACGGCTCCGCCGGCGAGTTTGGACATATCATCACTCATGCAGGCGGCCTTCCCTGTACCTGCGGAGGAAAGGGTTGCTATGAAACATACGCTTCCGTGAACGCTCTCTGCCGTCGCGTACGCGCTGTCACGGGGCAAACGCTCAGCAGCCACGAGATCATGATGCGCATTCAGGAAGACTCCATTGCAAATGCTTTGAAAGACTGGGTTTACGAGGTCGCCATTGGTCTTTCCAGTCTTATTCATGCCCTCAATCCTTACTGTATCATACTCGGCGGGGGTATTATGGAAAACCCTCGGCTGCTTCACCTCCTTCGAAAAGAAACCTTGGAACTTGTCATGCCTAACTTTCGAGGCACACTTATCTTTGGAGCGGCCCTTGGCAATCAGGCGGCCCTTTACGGTATGTTCCACTTTTTGAGGGATTCCGTCACAAAAGGCGATCCGTAATCAACTCTCCTCCGCCTCGGGGTGGATGACGCAGCTGATGCGCAGGCCCAGGCGTTCGTTCAGCAGGGCCTCCAGGCGGTGCGTCATGGCATGGACGTCCCGCAGCCGCATCTCCGGGTCGCACTGCACGTGGAAGTCCGCGTAGATCAGGTCCCCCGAACGCCGGGAGCGAACCTTGTGCACGCCCCGGACGTCGGGGTCCGTCCGCACGACCTCCGCGATCCGCTGCGGGTCGATCGCGATGTGGTCCGTCAGCTCGTCCGAGGCCTCCCGGAAGATCGCGTAGGCCGCCTTGAATATGACCAGCGCGATGACCAGAGAGACCGCAGAGTCCACCCAGAGCGGCGCCCCCAGAAAGGTGATCAGGGCCAGGGAGACCAGCACGCCGCAGGTGACGTAGACGTCGGACAGGGTGTGCCGCGCATCCGACCGCAGGATGGCCGAGGAAAGCCGCTTCCCGGCCCGATCCTCCAGCCGGGCGACGACGACGTTGAAGACCAGCGTCGCCGCCACCACCGCGAACTCGCCGCGCGAGGGCACGCGAAAATCGGGCTCGAAAAGGTTGCGGACGCTCTGCACCAGGATCGTGATACCCAGGTAGACCAGCAGCGCCACGATCGCGAGGCTCGCCAGGGTCTCGTATCGGGAGTGCCCGTAGGCGTGCCCCTCGTCGCAGGGCCGCCCGGCGGCCTCCACCCCGACGAGCCCGATGACGTTCGAAAAGCCGTCGGTGAGCGAATGGTAGCCGTCCGCCAGCACGGACTGCAGGTTCGTCATCAGCCCGACGGCGATCTTCGCCACCGAGACCAGCAGGTTGCAGAACAGCACCGCCAGGAGAACCCGCTGGACCCGCCCCCTCTTCTCGCTTGCCTCGCCCCTGCTCATCGGTCAGCGCGCCAGCGTATCCAGGGCAAGAGCGGCGAGGCCGGCGACCCCCATGGAGAACCCCGACTCGTCGGCGTAAAAGTCCGGGGAGTGCAGGGGATGGGCCGTTCGCCCCTCCGCCCCGACCCCGAGCCGGAAGTGCGCGCCGGGCACGTGCTCCAGGAAGAGCGCGAAGTCCTCGCCCCCCATGGAGGGCTCGGGCAGAGTCCTGACGCGGTCGGGCCCGAACAGATCCTTAAAGGTCCCGACCATGCGGTCGAACAGCGCGTCGTCGTTCACCACCGGCGGCAGGCCTTCCGAGGTCTCCAGGACCGCCGAGCCGCGCAGCGTCGCCGCCGTCCCCTCGACGATCCGGCGGGCGGACTCCAGGATGCGGGTCCCCACGTCCTTCGCGAGGGCGCGCACCGTGCCGTCGATCACGACCTCCTCGGGGATGATGTTCCCGGCCGTGCCGCCGTGGATCTGCCCCAGGGTCAGGACCCCGGTCTCGAGCGGGGGGAGCTCACGGGCCACCACCGACTGGAGCGAGCAGACGATGTGCCCGGCGATCAGGATCGGGTCGATGCAGCGGTGCGGATGGGCCGCATGGCCCTGCCGGCCCGTGATGCGGATGCGGATGGACTGCGCCCCGGCCAGGACGGCCCCGCGGCGGATGCCGACGGTCCCCGCCGGCAGGTCGGGCCAGACGTGCAGCGCGAAGACGGCGTCCATTTTGGGTTCGTCCAGGGCCCCGTCGGCGATCATCCGCGCCGCACCGCCCGCCCCCTCCTCGCCGGGCTGAAAGATCAGCTTGACCGTCCCCGAGAACGCGTCCCGCATGCCGTGCAGCAGCTCGGCGGCGCCCAGCAGGCAGGCCGTATGGACGTCGTGCCCGCAGGCATGCGCCCGTCCGGGAACGGTCGAGCGGAACGGCAGATCGCCGCGCTCCTCCACCGGCAACGCGTCCATGTCCGCCCTCAGCCCCACGCACCGGTCCCCCGGACGCCCCTCGATGCGGGCGACGACCCCCGTCCCGGCGCAGCGGCGAACGTCCGCAACGCCGATCTCCGCGAGCGCCCGCTCCACGAAGGCGGCCGTCCCCTCGGTCTCCATGCCCAGTTCGGGGTGCGCGTGGATGTGCCTGCGCCACGCCTTCACCTTTTCCTCGAGCCGACGCGCCCGTTCCAATACCTCCGCCATCGAAATCCCTCCTCCGCGGGAGAGCCGGTGCGAACACACCGCCCCCCGCAAGCTCTCTAAAGTATAACGCCGGCCGGGGGTATTCTGCCCCGGCCGGCGCACAACTCTTTATGGAATCCGGATCCTCTCAGCGCTCCAGAACGACCCGGTACCCTCCGTCGCGCGGCTCCTTCCTCACGCGCCAGCCCTTGTTCTCCGCGAACCGGGCGACGTTGTCGCGCGAGGTCGCCGTGTCCACCAGAACCTCGACACAGCCCGACTCCAGGCCGGACAGCGCCTTTTTCGTCTCCATCACGGGCTGCGGACAGGAGAGCCCGGAGGCGTTCACCGTAATGCGCTCGCTCATGACCAACACCTCCTCAGGCCTAGGCCGAGCGGGTCCGACAGGCGAACCCGACGGCCAGACAGAACACGAGCCCGACGATCGTCGCCGGGATCCCCGCGGGCCCGACGCCCGCCCCGCTGCTCGCCGTGGAGAAGTTGTGGGCCAGCGCCGCGCCGGTCAGCATCCCCAGGACGAACACGGCGGCGTCCCCGTCGCCCTCGCCCGTCATGATGAGCTGGCGGCCCGGGCAGCCGCCCGCCAGCGTGAAGGCCAGGCCGGAGAGCACCATGCCCATGAAGTTCCAGAGCGACTGGGTATGGGCCACGGGCTGCTTCTCGAAGCCGGGATGGAAGTAGCCCAGCGCGTAGCTCGCGGCGAAGGCGGCCAGGGTGAAGGCGACGATGCCCTTGAACAGGTGCCCGTCCCCCATCATGAGGAGGTCCCGCAGGGCCCCGACGGTGCAGAAGCGGCTGCGCTGCGCCAGCCAGCCCACGAGAAGCCCCGCCGCCAGCGAGACGAGCAGGGGCGCGTGCTGCGCTCCCGGCCCCTTCTCGGAGAAGAAGATGGGGCCCGTCCCCTCCGGCCCGAACAGGGGCTTGAGGACGACCAGGGCCAGCAGCACCAGGGCGATGAACGGCATGACCAGGCCCGACGCCCTCGGGCTGCGCTCGGCGGCGCCGAGGCTGAAGCCGTTCCAGAGGAAGGCGATGCCCATCAGGACCCCGACGATCAGGCCCCCGATGCCGTAAAGGGCGTTCCAGTCCCCGCCCGCGAGGCGCAGATAGGCCCTCCAGGGGCACCCCAGAAAGACCAGCGCGCCGAACATGGCGCACACGCCGAGAAAGAAGCGCACCACGGGCGAGGAGCCGCTGCGCGGCGCGTACTCGCCGAAGGCGAGGGCCGAGAGGAACGAGCCCAGGATGAACGCCGGGATCTCCGGCCTCAGGTACTGCACCACGGCCGCGCGGTGCAGGCCCAGCGCGCCCGCGATGTCCCGCGTGAAGCAGGCCACGCAGAACCCCATGTTGCCGGGGTTGCCCAGCCTGACGAGCAGGACGGCGACGAGCCCCAGAATTCCGCCCGTCACCCAGGGCCCGTGGCGGGACGTCAACAACCTATCCATGTCGAAATCGACCTCCATTCAAATCAAAAGGGAAGCGGCGGCGGCAGGACTCGCCCCCAAAAGGCAGGGCCGCCGCACACGAAAAGGACGCAGGGGCAAACGGTCGAGCGGAGAGCGACGCCCTCCGTCAAGGCCGCGTCAGACGGCATCCGAACATCAGGTCATGCGGGCCACCTCCCCTGCACAGCTTCGCTCCATTCCCGTTCGAAACGGCCATTCCCGACAGGACCGGCAAACGCGCCTCAATTGTATCAGGTCTTAGACGCGCCGGGGGCGGAGCCCGGCGCGGCCCGCGTTATTTTTACCGAGCTTCGGCCCCGCAGGATTCCCTTGTCCCCGGCGGATCCGGCGTTAAAATGGATGTGCGAAGGGTCAGCCCGTTCCTCAGCTCCAAAGGACCTTTCGCGGTTCTCTCTTCATCGGTAGATAACTCACAGTTCCGTTTCGAAAGGGGTTTTTTCAATGGAAGTTTTTTCTATGAAGAAGGTCGTAAGGAATTTCAAAGTCATGGCGGTCCTGCTGGCTGCGGCGGCATTCTCTTTCTCCGCCGGGGCGGGGTATGCCGCGCAGGTGACGCCCGAGGCCGGGAAGGCCAAGGCTGAGCCGCAGCTGGCGTTCTCCACCATCACACACCAGGAGGAGGCCTTCGAGGCCTCCATCCAGGTGCCGATCCTTCGCGGCACGGGCAACGCCGAGCTGGAAAAGCGGCTGAACGAACGGTTCCTCGAGGACGCCGTCGCCGTCTACAGGAGCTTCGTTCTCAGGATGGGCGAGATGAAGAACATGGGGGCCGGCTACTTTTCCATAGCGACCGCCAGCAGGATTGCGGCGCACGGGAACGGCCTCTTGTCCCTGGAGCATCGGGTCACCGAGACGATGGCCTCGTCCGGGACCCTCGTCCGTTTCGACAACATCGACCTCGGGACCGGCCGGGAGATCGCGCTTTCGGACCTGTTCAAGGACGACCGCTACACCAAGCCCCTCACCAAGATCGTCAAGTCCCTCATGAAAGAGGAGATGAAAAAGGACAAGGCGACGGCCTACTTCCTGGAGGAGGTCCCCGAGGTCCGGAAGGATCAGCCCTTCTACATCGAGGACGGCAAGCTCGTCCTGGTCTTCGACCAGGGGACCGTGGCGCCCTATTCCATGGGAGCCCGCTCCTTCGTCATCCCCACGAAGCCGATCAAGGGCCTGCTGGCCCCCTCGCAGAGCTACCTGAAATAGCGTACATCAAAGCCAGGGAGGGGCCCCGGCTGCGGGACCCCTCCTTACTTTCTTTCCATGCGGCAGCCCCGGCAAGGAAGCCGGATCTGCCCCGATTTTCCGCAAAACGGCTACAGCCCGCCCTTGTAGACCTTCAGGCCCGCATAGAGCAGCCCGACGACCGCCAGCCCAATGAGCAGCACCTTCACCAGGGCGGGAATGGCCTGGACGACAAGGGAAACCACCACCAGGGCGATGGCCCCCAGCACGACCAAAGTCATGATCGACATTCCGCAAACATCCCCCTTCGTTTGAGATCGCTCGATGCATCGGATCCATTTTAGCCCGACCGGGCTCCCCTCGAAAGCGTACTCCTGCGGTCCTCTCTATCCCTCGGCCGCCACCGCCGGCGTCCGGGCCGTGCGCAGGCCGCGCCACAGGGCCACCAAAAGGATCGGCGCGACGATCAGGGGGGCCGACATCATACCGACCCAGGCGTAGCCCTTGGCGATCAGGGGGATCAGCCCGTAGCTGGCGACGCACCAGGAGGCCGCGACGTAGACGGCCGAGGCGGCGACGTCCACCCTACGGGACGCGGGCGCTCCGGTGCGCTTGCTCCACCATGTGGTGATGCGGCGGGCGCTCCCGTAGATCAGGCCGACGCCGGTCGAGACCACGGCCAGCAGGATGATCCCGGAGACCAGCATCACGCCGAGCGCCCCTCCGCCTCCGTGCTGAGTGATGTACGTGATCGGGGCCTTCTCCGAGAGGATGACGGGATAGTGCAGCAGCGCCCCCACGCTGGCGAGGGTCAGCATTCCGGCGTTGACGCAGAAGCCCAGGGCCGTGGTCCGGTTGACCTCGCGCAAGGTCCTGAGCCCGTCCGCCACCGCCGTATAGGCCCCGACCAGCGAGCACTGGAGCGCCGCGTACTTGACGCTCTGCCACAGGGCGGCCCAGAACCCTCCGTTGGCCGAGGGCATCTCCCGAACCACCTGCAGGAGCCGCGGGAAATTGACGACCAGGTTGGCGCTGTAGATGATCAGCATCCCCGCGATGATCAGCAGGGACATGACCGTGGCGGCCCGACGCACCGTCCCGGAGCCCCAGATGGTGAGGGAGAGGATCAGGAGGGCCAGCCCCACGGTGCCCGCGTGGTAGGGCACGTGCGGCAGCATGTGGTTCAGCACCGTCCCGCCCGTCGCGAAGGCGACCCCCGTGGCGAGCAGAAGGATGATCAGGTACATGGCCTCGATCAGCATGGAGAAGACCGGCTCCAGGAAGCCCAGGGGTTCGAAGTAGCGGACGCTCCAGCTATGGTAGTCGTACGCCCCGTGCCGGACCGCGAACTGCCAGGCGCACCAGAGCACCAGCGCGATGATCCCCACCGACAGGATCGGCGTGAAGAGCGCGTACCACCCGTACTTCACGTAAAAATCGACCAGCTGCCTGCCGCTGGCGAACCCTCCGCCGAAATGGGTCGCAAACCACACGAACGCGACGGACCAACACGTACCCCACCTGGAACCCGAATCTCCCGACATCCCGATACCCCTTCCGTTCTCGGCGCGTCCCGGGCAATACCCCGCGCGCCCAAAATCTCCTGCAAATGCAAAAGGCCGGCACCCTTTCGGGTCCCGGCCTTGGAGTTCCTGCGACAACGGCGCCTAAACGCCGACCGCTCCCAAGGAGGACCCGCGAACAGAGTGCCGAATAATGATGACGAGGGCAAGAACACGGCAAACACCATGGAACATCGTTGCGAGAACCTCCTTTCGGGGACGCGGCTGCGCCCGCTTAATGGTGAAGTATTTTAAAGACCCGAAACAGTTCTGTCAAGCCCCGCCTCCGCTCAGTGTCGCCGGACTGTGATAATGTCATCCCTTAGCGGGACCGAGAGAATGTCCCCCCCTCAGGACAGGAGCCTCTTGGATAATGGAGGCATGAGGAAT
>NZ_RQYL01000022.1 GCF_003860125.1 Fretibacterium sp. OH1220_COT-178
GATCGCTCCCGCTCGCTCTCTCTGCAACACCCAATACAAACGGCATCGCAGCCTACTTCTCTCTTCCCTCTATGGCTCGCCTGTAAATTTGTCAAGTTGCAAAAAACAAAACCAACGTTTTATCAACGCCGGTTTCCGCCCCGACACCGGGACCGGTCGAACCGGCCCGCAACTCGGAGCTCGTGTATATTACCTCAGGGTTTCGGATTTGTAAAGCCCCCCTTTGCAGAAAATCGGCATGAAGGGAGCCTACAGTTTACGAATCGCCTCGATCAGCGCGTCCACATTTTCCGGGCGCGTGGCCCAGCTGGTGCAGAACCGCACCGCGGACCGGCCGCTCCCCATCCTCTGCCACAGTTCGAAGGAAAAGTCCCTCAGGAGCCGGTCGATGTCCCCATCCGGCAGGATCGGAAACTGCTGGTTGGTCACGGACTCGTAGAGGAACGGGACTCCCTTCTCCAAAAACGCCTCCCGGAGGCGCATCGCCTGGCGATCCGCATGCCGCGCCAGCTCGAAATACAACCCGTCCTCGAACAGGACCTCGAACTGGATGCCCAGCAGCCGCCCCTTGGCGAGCAGGCCGCCCTGTTGCTTGACGAGCGTTCGGAACTGCCGGATGCGCCCGGGGCTCGGTATCACGACCGCCTCGCCGAACAGAGCGCCGACCTTCGTGCCCCCTATGTAGAAGACGTCGCAGAGCCGGGCGACATCGGGCACCGAGAGCTCCGCCCCCTCGGCCATGACCCCATAGCCCAGCCGCGCCCCGTCCAGGAACAGGGGAAGCCCGTACGAGCGGCAGACCGCGCTCAGCGCCTCGAGCTGTTCCTTCCCATACAGCGTTCCGTTCTCGGTCGGGTGGGAGATGTAGACCATCCCCGGCTGGACCCTGTGCTCGCGGGTGGGATCCGCGCCGAACTCCTCGAGCGCCTCTCGGACCCGCTCCGCGTTCAGGGTCCCGTCCCCGCTCGGGAGCGCCCACACCTTGTGCCCCGTGGCCTCGATCGCCCCCGCCTCATGGACGTTGATGTGTCCCGTATCCGCGCACAGGACCCCCTCGCAGGGGCTCAGGAGGGACTTGATGACGGTGGTGTTGGTCTGGGTTCCGCCGACGAGAAAATGCACCTCGGCCTCCGGGGCCGCGCACGCACCTCGAATCAGCTCCGCGGCGCGCTCGCAGTGAGGGTCGAGCCCGTAGCCCGGCGTCTGTTCCAGGTTCGTCCCGGCCAGGCGCTCCAGGATCCGGGGATGGCACCCCTCCAGATAATCGCTGTCGAATCGTATCATCGCTGCAGCCTCCTGTATGTCGGTTCTCGGGAAATTCGCGCGGCCATGTCCGGCGGTCCGGGGAAAAGGCCCCGGACCCTTCCGCTCAGGGGAGCAACACCGCCGCCGCGGAATCGAAGCCCAGCGTTACGGACTCGCCCTCGCTCCAGATCCGCTTGCCGGGAAGGAAGGGGTCGAAGGAGAGAGCGCTGCGGCCCCCCGGCAGGGCGACCTCGTACTCCATGTGCGACCCCAGAAACGTGGCCGCGGCCACGGTGCCCGTGATCCCGTCCGAACCGGAGGCGAGCCCCGGGACGAGCTTCTCGGGCCGGATCACCAGCATGGCCTCGCTTCCCGCCGAGAGGGCACAGCCCCTGGCTCCCCGGACGGACGCGACGTGGCCGAAGACGTCGACGGAGAAAACCCCGTTCTCCGTCCCCAGGACCCTGCAGGGCAGGACGTTTGCCTGGCCGATGAAGTCCGCCACGAACACGGACTGGGGCTCCGCATAGATTTCGTGCGGCGCACCGATCTGCTCGACCCGGCCCCCGTTCATCACCATGATCCGGTCCGAGAGGGTCAGGGCCTCGCTCTGATCGTGCGTGACGTAGAGGCATGTGATGTCGAGGCTCCTCTGGATCTTTCGGATCTCGGTGCGCATGTGGATGCGCAGCTTGGCGTCGAGGTTCGACAGGGGTTCGTCCATCAGGAGGACCTCCGGCCGGAGCACCAGGACGCGCGCCAGCGCCACGCGCTGCTGCTCCCCGCCCGAGAGCTGGCTGGGGAGGCGGCGTTCGGCCCCCGCAAGGCCGACGAGCTCCAGCCCCTCCGTCACCCTGCGCCGGATCTCGGGCTCGGACAGCCGCTTGACGCGCAGCCCGTAGGCCACGTTCTCGAAGACGCTCATGTGCGGGAAGAGGGCGTAGCTCTGAAAGACGAAGCCGATGCCCCTGCGATTGACGGGGACGCCGGTCACGTCGCGTCCCCCGATCAGGATCGCGCCGGCGCTCGGCGTCTCGAAGCCCGCGACCATGCGCAGCGTGGTGGTCTTGCCGCAGCCGGACGGCCCCAGAAAGGTCACCATCTCGCCGGGCGCGACGGCGATCGAGACGCCATCCACCGCCCGTACGGGCTCTCCGTCCTTCCAGAAGATCTTGGATACGTCCCTGATTTCGAGGCTAACGGCCATGGGTCAAGCTCCCTCCTCCGGAGATGCGCCTCGTCATGAGGCGGGTCAGGCCCGTCAGCACCGCCGTGGCGGCGAACACGAGCAGGATCAGCACGACGGAGAAGGCGCAGGCCTGGGCGAACTGGAGCTCCGTCATGCACTCCAGGATCCGCGTGGTCAGCAGGCTCCAGCGCATGGACACCAGAAAAATGGTGGCGCTGATGGCAGTCATGCAGTGGATGAAGAGGTAGCGCATGCCCATGAGCACTGCGGGGACGACGAGCGGTACGGTCACCCGGAAGAACGTCCGCACCGCGCCCGCCCCCAGACTGGCCGAGGCCTCGTCGAGCGAGGGGTCGATCTGGTGCAGCGACGCGACCACCGCGCGGATGCCCGCCGCCTGATAGCGGAAGAGATAGGCCGCGACCAGCACGGTCATCGTGCCCGTCAGGACGATGGGCGGCCCGTTGAAGGCGATGACGTAGGCGATGCCCACCACCGTCCCGGGCAGAGCGTAGTTCAGCATGGAGGAGAACTCCAGAAAGCGGACGCCGAAGAACTTCTTCCTCTGGACGAGATAGCCGATGAGGACGGCCAGAAGGCCGCCCAGCGGCGTGGCGACCCCCGCGATGATCAGGGTATCGGTCACCGCCTTCTTGCCGTGGGTGAGGACGTAGCGGAAGTTGTCCCACGTCAGGGTGTTGTCCACGCCCCAGACCTTGACCGCCGAGCCCCAGAAGATGATGGAGTAGAGGTAGAGGATGAAGGCGACGACCAGGAAACAGGCGAGGAGGACGCCGCCCTCCGCCGCGGGGCCCAGCCGGACGAACTCGCCCCTGCCGCCGGACTTGCCGCTGACGGTGACGTAGTTCTTCCGCCCCACCCAAAGGCGCTGCAGAAGGTAGACCGTCACGGCGGGGACGAGCAGCAGGAAGGAGAGCGCCGCGCCCCGGCTGAGGTCGTAGAGCCCGGTGATCTGGAGGTAGGCCTGGGTCGGCAGGACGGGGAATCCGTGTCCCGCCAGCACCAGAGGGGTGGCGAAGTCCGCCAGGGAACTGGCGAAGAGCAGCAGGGCCGCGTTGGCGATCCCGGGGATGGAGAGCGGCAGCGTGACCGTGCGGAACACCCGCCCCCCGGAGGCCCCCAGGGAGAGGGCCGCGTTCTCCAGGTTGGGGTCGAGCGCCGAGAGCACGGCCGTCAGGGTCAGGAAGGCCACGGGAAAGTAGGTGAGCGTCTCCGAGATCCAGGTGCCCCAGAAGCCGTAAAAGTTGAAGGACCCCAAACCGAGCAGCTTGACCAGGGTCCCGTTGGGCCCCAGGGCCAGGGTCAGCGCGATGCTGCCCGTGAAGGGCGGGGAGATGAGGGGCAGGGTCGTCACCGCCCCGATCAGGCCCTTGGCCCACAAGGGCAGCCGGGTCCGCGTGACGGTGAAGGCGAAAAGGTAGCCCAGAAAGGTGCCCGAAACGGCCACCCACCCGGCGAGCCACAGGCTGTTGACGAAGGCCTGCCGATCGTACCCGTCCCCCAGGGCGGCGGACAGGGACGCGAGCGTGAGGCCCCCCTCGGCCCAGAAGACCTGGGCGAGGAGCCGAAACAGGGGGTAGAGCACGAAGATCCCCAGCGCGATCCAGACGGCGATCAGAGCCGGAAGAAGGGCGGGGTCCCTCAGGAGAGGGGTGCCCCGCCCGACGCCCGGAGAGTCCGGGAGGCGTCCCATCGTCGCCGGCCTACTTGATGACCTCGTTGATCCAGCGGTCCACGAACCCCTTGCGGCTGGCTCCCTTCCAGGCCACGTCGGTCTCGATCAGCACGACCTTCGAGACGTCCAGCGCGGGGTTGTCGACCGTCACGTCGGTCCGGGTGGGGATGTAGTTGATCTTCTTGTCCACGAGCAGCTGGGCGAAGTCCTTGGAGGTGGCCCAGTCGACGAACTTCGCGGCCTCCTCGGGGTGCTTGGCGCCCTTCAGCATACCCACGGCCTCGACACCGTAGGAGACGCCCTCGGACGGGTAGCTCAGGACCACGGGATAGCCCTGCTGCTGGATATCCAGCGCATCCACGACGTAGAAGATCCCGGACGCCGCCTGCCCCGACGCCACGGGAAGCGCCCCGCCCGCACCGCTCTTGGTGTACATCTGGACGTTCTGATGCAGCTTCCTCTGATACTCGAAGGCCTTGTCCTCGCCCATGATCTTCACGAGGCTGTAAATCCGCTCCGTGGCGGTCCCGGAGGTGCGGGCGTCGGCCATCTGCAGGCCGTTCTTATACGCGGGGTTCAGCAGGTCCTCCCAGGAACGGGGGGCCTCCAGCCCCTTCTCCTTCAGAAAGTCCGTGTTCGTCAGAAAGACCAGAGGGATGATGCCGACGCCCGTCCAGTAGTCCTCGGGAGAGCGGTACTTCGCCGGTATGCCGTCCGCGTTGGCCGGCTTGCGGGCCTCGAACACGCCCTCCTTGACGCCGGCCTCGTAGGTGTCGGCCGGCCCGCCCAGGATGACGTCGGCCTGGGGATTGCCCTTCTCCGCGACCACGCGGGCCAGGGCCTCTCCGGAGGAGAATCGCATGAAGTTCACCTTGATCCCCGTCGCCGCCGTGAAGGCCTCGAAGACCTGGGAGGCGTACTTCTCCGGCATGATGGTGTAGGCGTTGAGTTCACCCGCCCCAGCCGCGGGGACCGCGCCGGCCAGGCACAGGACGAGAAGCAAGAGAGACGAAACGCGCAGCAGATTGAAAGACATGACGAAAAACTCCTCCTCTTGATTTTTTCAGTTTTACCGCAAGACTATTCCACGATCCTGTCCACAAAGAACGTCCGGATGAAGGCGACGATCTGAAGCGCAAAAATGAAGAGGACCACGAACCCCGCGGCCGCGGCCAGCGCCTTGACGCCGTCCACCCCCTGAGCTCCCCCGCCGTATGCCGCCATGATGATGGCCACGGTGCCGACGGAGATGCCCCACAGGGCCTTCAGCTTCGCGGGGGGCTCCGTCCCGATCGGGACGTCCTTCACGCACATGGAGCCGATGTTGGTCAGGGTCGCGTCCGCATTCGTGATGAAGGAGATCAGGATCACGAAGATGTTGACCGGCACCACGATGGCCCCGAGGCCGAAGGGCAGGTGCTTCAGGAACTCCCAGAGCGCCATGATGGCGCCGCCGCTGTTGATGGCCCCGACCAGGTCCGCTCCGCCCGTGGACTGCATGTGGAGCGCACTTCCGCCCCAGATGCCGAACCAGACGAGACCGAAGGCCGACGGCAGGATCCAGTTGACGATCATGTACTCGCGCACCGTGCGGCCGTAGGAGATCATGGCGAGGAAGATCCCCGTGACGGGGGCGTAGCCGACCCAGAAGGCCCAGTCGAAGAGCGTCCAGGACCGGACGAGCGCCTCGCCGCCGATGTCGATGGGGTCGAGGCCCCAGTGCCAGAAGTTGTGGAGCCACTCCGCGAGGCCGGCCGTGAAGAGGCGCATGATGTAGACGAAGGGCCCCGTGAAGAGCAGCAGGGCCAGGAGCCCGTAGTAGAACCAGGCGTTGAGGTTCCCCAGTGCTTTGAGCCCACGGTCCATGCCGATGTAGGAGGAAAAGGTGAAGGAGACGATCAGCAGGGCGCCGATGGCGACGAAGAGCGGGAGCTCTCCCTGAATGCCGTAGCCGCTCTTGAGCCCCCCCATGACCAGGGTGATGCACATGGTCAGGCCCGTCGTCAGGCCGATGGCAAGGGCCAGCATCGAGAGCGTGTCGATCGCCGCGGCGAACCAGCCTCGGGTCACGCGCTCCCCGAAGATCGGCTTGAGCGTCGTCGTAACGTGCAGCCTGTCCCTCTTGTTGTAGTAGATGTAGGCCACGAGCAGGCCGCAGAGCGCGTAGATGGCGTAGGGGACGAACGTCCAGTTGTAGAAGCTGCGCGCCATGGCGAAGATGGCGGCCTTATGCGTGTTGGGCTCGATCCCGATCTGGTTGAGCTCGCCCCACACATTGCCGTAGTAGATGAGGGGCTCGTTGACCCCCCAGGTGACGATGCCCGTCGCCACGCCGCCCGTCAGGGTCATGGCGAACCAGGTCCAAAAGCCGTACTTCGGCTTTGCCTCCCGGCCGCCCAGCCGCAGATTCCCAAGCCGCGAGAAGAACACCACCGCCACCAGGACCACACACGCCATGATCGAGATCTGGTAGAGCCAGCCGAAGCTGTCCAGGGACCAGAAGAAGAATTCGTTGGCCCCCTTGGTCAGGGCCTCCTTGCTCAGCAGCCCCAGAAGGGCCGCCCCGCCGACGACGAAATAGGCCGGGATGAACACCGACCAGCGGATCCGCCTGCCGACGTTCTCCTCCGGGACCCGCGCCGCGTTGCCGTCGTTCCGTTGGTTCTCCATGCCATGACCTCCCGAATCCTGTTTTACGCCCCCCGGTCCGGGGGGTGTCCCCACCTCGAAAAAACGGCCGCATTCCCTTCCGAACTCAGTCCAGGGCCCGACGTGCGGCCTCGAGCATCCGGCCGCTCCTCACCACCTCGTAGGCCGACTGAATGTCCGCCGACAGGTTCCGGTCCCGGTCGTACCAGGGCACCGTCCTGCGGAACTCCTCGTAGGCCGCGGCCGTTCCGCGGCCCAGCCTCAGTTCCGGATTTCCGTTGAGCCTCAGGGTCAGGGCCTGGGCGGCATGGATCATCTCCATGCCCAGGACGTACTTGAGGTTGTCGACGATCCGACGCAGGCGCTGCACGACGTGGGGCATGTTCGTCGCATGGTCCTCCATTCCCCCCGCCAGGGAGAAATAGTCCGCGGAGGACGGGTTGGAGAGATGGCGGATCTCCGCATCGAGGGCCGTGAAGGTCTTCTGGAGCGCCCCGAACGCATGGACGTGGATCTCCTCGGGGGTCAGGAACCGGGGCAGCTTCGTCAGCACGGGGTTGGAAAGGCGGATCGAGCGGTAGCAGGACGTCCGCGAGACGTGGCTCAGCATGATGGCCAGCATCTCGAACCCCACGGCCAGCGTCGTGACCTCGAAGTTGGAGCAGGAGATGATGCGCCGCTCCTCGAGCAGCATGCAGGGGTTGTCGTCGGAGGTGTTCATCTGGATGAGCAGGTAGCGATGCACGTACTCCATGGCGTCCCTCAGGGAGCCGTGGACGTAGGCGCCGGCCCGGAAGCTCACCGGGTCCTGAACCGGACGGTCGGGGTCGGGGTCCTCGATGAAGCTCCCCGCCACGAACCGGCGCACATTGGCGGTGCTGGCGATCTGCCCCGGCAGCTTGCGCAGGGCGTTGCTCCTCTCGTTCAGGGGGGAGACGTTCCCGTTAAGTCCCTCCAGCGAGACGGCATAGATCAGGTCCGCCTGATCCGCGAGCTCGAAAAGGTCCGCCAGGACCAGCGCGCCCTGGGCCGCCGCAAAGGCGTTGCTGCTCACGATCGCCAGACCGTCCTTCGGCCCCAGGACCACGGTCTCGAGGCCGGCCCTTCGGTGGGCCTCCGCGGAGGACATGCGTTCGCCCCGGTAGACCACGTCCCCCTCGCCGATCATCGCCAGCCCGATGTGGGAGAGCTCCGTGATGTCCCCCTCCCCGATCGAGCCGCGCTCCGGAATGACCGGGTGCAGACGGTGGTTCAGGAAGTCGGCGTAGCGCCGTGCGATAGCGGGCTGAATGCCCGTATTGCCGTTCAGCAGGCAATTCAGGCGGATCGCCATCGCCGCCCGCACCTCGGCCTCCGAGGCCTCGGGCCCGACGCCCAGGGTGTGCGAGTGCACGAGGTTCTCGTTGTAGGCCTTGAAATACTCCGAGGCGATGTGCCGGTCCTTGTTCCAGCCCACGCCGGTGTTGAATCCATATACGGGAACGTCGCTCTCCGCCAGGTCGTAGACCAGCCGCCTCGAGGCCTCGAGCCGCTCGAGGCCGTCGGAGGAGATCTCCACCTCCGCCCCCTCGCAGGCAATCCGCCACAGATGGTCGAGAGTCAGGTTGGAGCCGTTCAGCGTCACCTTCATGATTCCGTGCCCTCCGTCCTTGCATGAAACCGAATTGTGTCCGAGAGAAGAGGCGAGGCATTCCGGGGAGGCGTAAAGAAGCGCGACAAGCGGCCGTCGTACCGCTCGCCTCCGCCAATTATACCATTCCCGTCCTCCCGGATAAGGTAAACTCTAGGGGGCGCCAGCCGTTCCGGCCGACGCCAAAAAACAACTTTGCTGCGGACGGGAGCGATGAGGATGTCCGAACTTTACGGGTTGATCCTGACTGGGGGAAGCGGGACCAGGCTGTGGCCCCGGTCCCGGGAGGACCTGCCGAAGCAGTTCCTGGCTCTGTGCGGAGCGCGGACGCTGTTTCAGGAGACGATCGTGCGGATGCTGCGCATCCTGCCCCCGGAGCGACTGCGGGCGGTGACCGGAGCCCAGTGGGAATCCCTGGTGGCTCACCAGGCCCGGGAGGTCGCGCACACCCCCGAGGACTTCATCGTCCTGGAGCCGACGATGCGCAACACGGCGCCGGCCATCCTGCTGGGATGCGAGGCGCTTCGGGACTCGGGCGCGGGAGAGGACGACGTCGTCGTCGTCACGCCGAGCGACCATATCGTCCGGAACCCCGACGCCTTCTCCGAGGCCCTCGAGCGCGCGGTGGAGGCCGCACGGGCCGGATGCCTGGCGACGCTGGGCATCGTACCCGACCGGCCCGATACCGGCTTCGGGTACATCCGACGGGGGGCGGCACGCGGCCCCTGGTTCGAGGTCGAGGCCTTCGTGGAGAAGCCCGACGCGGCGACCGCCGAGGAGTACCTGAGAAGCGGCGCCTACCTCTGGAACGGCGGCGTGTTCGTCTTCACCCTGGGGAGCCTCTACCGGGAGCTCGAGCGGACGTCCCCGCCCCTGTTCTCCCTGGCGGGGAGGGGCGCCGCCGCGCTGCACGGCGAGTTCGAGGGAATCGAGCCCATCTCCTTCGACTACGCCGTCATGGAGCGGGCCCGGAGGGTGGCGGTGGTCCCCCTGGATGCGGGCTGGTCCGACGTGGGCTCCTGGGACGCGCTGCACGAGGTCTCCGACCGCGACGAGCGCAACAACGCGGCCATCGGCGACGTGACGCTGCGCAACGCCTCCAACTGCTTCGTGGACTCCAGAAACCGCCTGACGGTGCTGAACGACGTGGAGGACATCGTCGTGGTCGACTCCCCCGACGCCCTCTTCGTGACGCGGCGCGGGGCCTCTCAGGGGGTGCGCGACGTCGTCCGGGGCCTGAAGGCCGAGGGGCGCCGCGAGGTCAGCCAGATCTCCGAATGCGCCAGGCCCTGGGGCGCCTACCGCGTGCTGTGCGAGGCCGAGCGCTTCAAGGTCAAGCGCATGGTCGTCATTCCCGGCAAGGGGCTGCCGCTGCAGTCCCACTGCCATCGGGTGGAGCACTGGATCGTCGTGCGCGGCACGGCCCGGGTGCGGGTCGGGGACGAGGAGCGCTTCGTCCACGAGGGGGAGGGCGTGTTCGTCCCCAAAAACGTTCCCTGTAGTCTCGAGAACTGCGGCCGCATCGAACTCGAGGTGGTGGCGGTCCAGGAGGGGGAGTACCTGGGCGAGGACGACTCCGTCCGTCCGGACGAGGAACGTCCGCCCGTCCGCGGCGAACAATGAGTAATCCTGACGTTCAAGCCGCCTTTCATCGGTGCTATCATGCCCGGTAATCGCATGGGAACGATGTTCCGTTCTCGAGCTCGTGAGGAGGGATTTATAGTGTTTTCCAGAAATTTTCTGCTTCTGAGTGTGATGGCGGCCCTCGTTGTGTTCGCCGCAGGGTCGGCCGCGAGCGCGGCCGTGGAGTCCGTCGCTGTCATCGACATGTTCGAGGTGACCAATAAGCACCCCAAGATGAACGACGCCAAGGCACAGATGGCCACGATCTCCCGCCAGAAGGAGAACGAGGCGAAGGCCGCGGCCGACAAGGAGTCCGACCCCGCGAAGAAGGCGCAGATCGTCCAGACCAAGCGGATGGAGCTGGCCCGCGAGGAACAGAAGATCATGGACCCCATTTTCAGGGACTGTCAGCAGGCCGTTCGTCAGGTGGCGGGGAACAAGAAGCTGACCCTCGTGCTGAACAAGTCCGTCGTCCTGATCGGCGGAGTGGACATCACGGAGGACGTCATCCAGCAGCTGGCCAAGGGCAGCGCCGCCGCCACAACCCCCAAGAAGAAATAACGAGGCTATCGGCATCGTTCCCAAAAGGCTGCGCGAATTGGAGCGCAGCCTTTTGTCCTGTTTTTGCGCCGGTTCGGCGCATCCCAAGGACGAGAAAGGCGGCTCGAAACACAACATGAAACTGTTCATCACGGACATCGACGACACGCTGTCGGTCGGCGAGGTGGTCTCGGAGGAGGTCATGAACGCCTGCGCCCGGCTCCGAAGCGCGGGATGGGACCTGATGGTCGCCACCGGGCGGACCTACAGCGCGGCCCGGAGACACATGGAGGCGATCGGCGTGACCCGCCCCTCGATCCTGTACAACGGGGGCCGCATCGTGGAGCCCGGCGGTCGTCCCCTCTACAGCCGCCTGATGGACAGGGACCTGGCACGCCGCGTCCTGGAATACGTCTGGACGCTTCCCCTGGAGCTCCAGATCTCCGGTGACGAACACATCGGCTGCCGGGAGAAGGACGCGGAGACGCGGCGGTTCTTTGCGGGCGTCGGCCCCATCCGCCTCGTGACGGAGCCCGTGGTGACCGAACCCGTGTTCCGCATCTGCCTGTGGATGGATTCCGAGATCATGCCCGAGGTGGAAAGGGATCTGAGGGAGCGGTTCGGCCACGAGGCGGAGGTGTGCCCCGGCGGCACGCAGTTCATGGACATCCAGCCCCTGGGGACCTCCAAGGGGACCGCTCTGGATCGCCTCCTGGCGGAGCTTCCCTCCAGGCCGGAGGTGATCGTCGCCGCGGGGGACCACAGAAACGACCTGGAGCTCCTGCGCCGGGCGGACATCGCAGCCTCGCCCGTCAACGCCCACGAGACCCTGCTCCGGGAGGCGGACCTCGTGATCCCGCGCGCGACGGAGCACGGCATAAGCACCCTGATCGACCACATCCTGTCCCCCGATTTCTCCGTGGGAGGCGCCACAGGTCAACGTCTGCTCTGACCCACGGGGCCGCCCGCGGTCGTTTATAATGGACAAGATGGGCAAGGGCGAGACAAATCCAAGGGGGCAGCGGAGTCCATGCAAAATCTGAGGTGGCTTTCGGGGGTGCTGGTCGCGGCTTTTCTCCTCCCGCTTTTTTCGGGAAAAGCCTTCGTGAGGGAGGCGTCCTGCGCGCAGCGGGAGCCGAACTGGGTCTGGAACGTCCTCGTCGTCCCCCCGCAGGGCGGATGGGAGAGCGAGTCGGGGCGTTCCATTCGGGCCGCCCTATCCTGGCACGAGGAGGAGATCGCGGACAGCGGCACCGGTGCCGGAGGGCACGACCTCCGGTTCGTGTACCTTCCGCCGATGGACGAGGACTCCGTCGCCTCCGCCCCTCTCTCGGTCGACAGGCGCACGGCAGCCGTAATGAGCTTCGCCTCCCCCGAGGTCGACCGCGGCCTGGCCGGGAAAATGGCGTCGCTCGGCGTCCCCCTTCTGCTGGCGGGCGGGGAGGACCTGCCCCCCGCTCCGGACGGACGTCCTCTGCCCTTCGTCTTCGCCCTCGATCTCTTCCGCGATTACCGAAGCAAGGCCTTCGCCGCCTACGCGGCCAGGATCATGACCCCTCAGGAGCATTTGGTCCTCATGGGAAGCCGCTTCACGGTCCATCAGGAACGCGAGGCCAAACTCTGCCAGACCCTTCTGGACGACGCCGGCTTCATGCCCATGCCCTACTGGGTGGACGCCTCGGTCTCCGACACCTTCGCGCTCGTCGGGGAGGAGGTCCGGAGCTCCGGACAGGGCGTGCTGATCTCCTTCATGGGCGGCATGGCGGTCAAGGAGCTTTGGCGCTCCTTCATGCACGCGCTCACCCCCTGGCGCCTGTGGCACTGCGGCAGGCCGGACGATTCCTTCCTCTCCTTCCGGGGCATGATCTTCGCCGACCAGAACCTGCTTCTGGACCAGAAGGGCGGTTTTCTGGACCTCAAGCGCCGCCTCTGGAACACGCGGGCCCTCCGGGTGACGGACGCCGTCGCCGCCGGCCGGGCCGACGCCCTTGCCCAATGGTTGGTCCAGGGACTCGACGCCCTTCCGGAATCGATGGAACACCCGGACCCCAAAGCCCTGCTGGACCGGCTGCGCAGGGTGGAGTTCGTCACCTTCGGCAACC
Organism: Fretibacterium sp. OH1220_COT-178; assembly: GCF_003860125.1. Lineage (NCBI taxonomy): Bacteria > Thermotogati > Synergistota > Synergistia > Synergistales > Aminobacteriaceae > Fretibacterium > Fretibacterium sp. OH1220_COT-178. Next base: position 12,675 of record NZ_RQYL01000022.1, read on the forward strand.
AGAAGCTGGAGCTGACCCCCGAACACCAACGCCCCCGCTACCGTCAGGTTTACATCGTGGAGATCAGGGACCGCAGCTATTTCCTGCTGGACTCGCTTCCGGTCGAGGGTCCGGCCTACGTCTCCTATTATTGACCAGCTCCCTCCTCTCCGGGGTCTCGTGATAAAATATCGGGGTTCACGAGGGCGTGCGGGGGTGGCGGAACGGCAGACGCGCCAGACTTAGGATCTGGTGTCCTTGTGGCGTAGGGGTTCAAGTCCCCTCCTCCGCACCAGAAGTTTCGAAAGACGCTCGATTTCGAAAGGGCATCCTCATGGTTCCTTGGAGGATGCCCTTTTTGCCGGCCTCGCCGGCCTCGTCTCCCACTCGTCTCCCAAAAGACGCCCCTTTCGGCGGAGCCCGAGGGCTACGCCGGGTTCACCCAGACCCGGACGCCGGAGGCCACGGGACTGTCCGACGGGCGATAGGCCCTCAAAATCGTCTCCCCGAAGCGGAGGGTGCAGTGCAGCTCGCGCCCCTGATACTGGACGTCCTCGACCTCCGCGGGCAGCCCCCTGCCGTCCTCGGACAACGAGACCCGCTCCGGACGGATGGGATAGACGCCCTCGTCCCGCCACACGGCGGCGCTCCCCTGCCCCATCCAGGCCCAGGAGGCCCCGCCCTCGGCCCCTTCGGGGTAGAAAAGCCGGTCCTCCCAGCGCCCCCGAATCAGGTTGGCCTTCGAGACAAACCGGGCCACGAAGGGCGACGTCGGCGTCGTATAGACCTCCGCGGGGGTCCCGACCTGCTCGATCCTCCCGCCGTTCATCACCACGACCCTGTCGGCCAGGGCCATGGCCTCCTCCTGATCGTGGGTGACGTAGACAAAGGTCGCGCCGTGCTTTCGGTGCAGAGAGGCGATCTCCTGACGCATCTCGATCCGAAGCTCCGCGTCCAGGGCCGAGAGCGGCTCGTCCATCAGCAGGATGCCGGGGTCTCCGGCGACGGCCCGGGCGAGGGACACGCGCTGGCGCTGTCCTCCGGAGAGATGGGCCGGGTGCCGGTCCGCCAGGGCGTCGAGCCCCATGGTCCGGAGGATCCTCATGGCCTCGTCCCGGTCGCTCCTCCGCCCCCGGTGCTTCAGGGCGAAGAGGACGTGCTCCGCCACCGTCATGTGGGGCCACAGGGCGAAGGACTGAAAGACCATCCCGACCCCGCGGGACTCGGGCGGCAGCCGGAAAGCCGCCGACGAGACCACCCTGCCGTCGAAGAGCACCGTGCCCGAAGTCGGTTTTTCGAAGCCCGCCAGCAGGCGCAGCAGCGTCGTCTTGCCGCAGCCCGAGGGGCCCAATACGGCGGTGAAGCTCCCCGCCGGAAAGACCGCATCGACGCCGTTCAGGGCTCCGAAGGGTCCGAAATGCTTCTCCAGCTTCGTGATGGAGACGAAAACGCTCATAGGGCGTCGCCCTGCCTTTCGTATCGATTGACCCACCGGCGCAGCGCCAGTCCGGCGAGAAGGAGGATGGCGAGCAGCCCGAGGACGAGGACCGAAAAGGCGCAGGAGAGCGTGACGTCCCCCGCCTGCTCGAAGTTCAGGACCACCATGCCCACCGTCTCGGCCCCCAGGGCCCCGAGGACCGAGGAGACGGTGAGCTCCGTCAGCGCATGGGCCGTCGTCATGAAGAAGCCGGCAAGGAGCCCGGAGGAGATCAGGGGGACGATAACCCGTCGCCAGCAGGCCCAACGGCCCGCCCCGCACACCCAGGCGGCCTCCTCCACGGACCGGTCCACCTGCTGCAGCGCGCTGGCGCTGGCGCGGAGCTGCAGGACGCTGAAACGCACGACGTAGGCGATGGCCAGAAGGGTGCCCGTGCCGTAGATCCCGGGGCGCCAGCCCGGCAAAGGCTCCATCCAGGCCAGGATCATGGCGAGGGCGAAGACGGTTCCGGGCAGGACGAAGGGCAGCGAAAAGGCGGCCTCGGCGAACCGGAACGTGAGCCCCGGACGCCGCACCCTGCCCCACGCGACGTAGGAACCGATGACGAGCGCGCTCCCCCCGGTGAACAGGGCCAGCCGAAAACTGTTCCCCAGGGCCCCGAGGGCCTTCGGGCTGCCGAGGAGAAAGGCGAAATTCTGCAGGGAGAGGTTCGCCGCCTCGAGGGGCAGCCCCCAGGCTTTCAGCAGGGACGCCGCCAGCATGGAGAGGAGCGGCAGCAGCGAGGTGACGGCGACGAACCCCCAGAGGGCCCCCTCGACCCACGGACGGAGACGGCCAAGCTCGCAGCGGGGCTGCCTGTCGGCCGTGACGCTCTCCAGGACTCCGCCACCGCGCAGAAGACGCCACAGGACGGCACAGCTCAGGAGGGCGATCCCGCCCAGCACCACGGAGAGGGCCGCGGCGCGGCCGAAGGCCGAGGGGCCGAAGCCGACGACCTCCTGATAGATAAGGGTGCTGAGGACGTTGATGTTCCTCCGTGCCCCCAGAAAGGCGGGGATCCCGAAGTTGTCGAGCCCCGCGAGGACCACGGTCATGGCCCCGCCCACGATGCCGGGCAGGGCACAGGGAACGGTGGCCGCCCAGAAGGTCCTCCACGGACCGGCTCCGGAGCAGCGGGCCGCCCATTCGGCCTCGCGCGGGACCTTACGCAGCGCGTTGAGGCAGAACAAAAAGGCCAGGGGAGCGTGGCAGATCCCCATCACCGCGACGATCCCCCACCAGCTGTAGGCCGAGGGCACGTTCCAGCCCGTGATCTGGGCCAGGAAGCCGCCGGGGCCGGTGAAGCGCGCCCAGGCCAGGGAGGTGATATAGGACGGGATGACGAAGGGCATGACGAAAAGCCCCTCCAGAAGCCTCTTGCCTCGGATGTCGGTGTGGGCGATGAGCCAGGCCTGGAGGAGTCCGAGGGCCGAGGCCAGCAACGTCGAGGCCCCCACGATGCCGACGGTGTTGAGGATGCCCGAGCGCACCCGGGCCGAGGCCAGGAGCTCCGCGTAGAGGCCCGGGCTGAGCCGCCCGTCGACCCACAGGCTCAGCAGGGCAAGGCGCAAGAAGGGCAGCACGAAGAAAAAGAAGACGGCCACCAGAAAAACGGCGTTCCATCCCCCGATGAAACGCCGCGGCCCCAACGGACCCCGCCCCTCCTGCACCATGTGCTTCCCCGATACGGCCCCGGGCTCAGTGTCCGAAAAGCTCCGAGAACCGGCTTTTGTCATGTTCGCGCTCCCCCGTCAGAACGGCGACGTCCGCACTCAAAATCCTCACCCGGTCGATCCCATGCAGCCCTTCGGGGACGGGGACCCCCTTTCGCACGGGCACGTAGCCCATCTCGGAGAACAGCGCCTGCCCCCTCTCGGACAGGACGAAGTCCACAAAGCGCCTCGCATCGTCCCGGGGCCCGTCCTTGGCGACGATGCCGACCGGCTCCGTGATGATGGGGGACCCCTCCTCGGGATAGACGTAGTCGACCGGCGAGCCCTTGGCCTTGGCGCGGCGCGCCATGTAGTCGACGACGGGGCCGAAGAACCTCTCCCCGCCCGCCACCGCGGTGATGATGCTCCCGTTGCCCTTGCCCACCGCGACGCCGTTCCGCTTCAGGGCCTCGTAGAAGCTCCAGCCGAAGCCTTCCGACCGGGTCAGGACGCCCAGCTGATAGGCCGCCGCCCCCGAGTAGAGCGGGCTGGCCATGATGGCCCTGTCGGCGTTCTCCGCCGCGAGGAGCGCCCTCCAGGAGGGTTCGACCGTTCCGCCCGCCGCCGTGTTGAAGACCAGGACGGTGGCGAGCATCTTCGTCCCGCAGTAGGCCCCGTCGGGGTCCCTGAAGGCATCGGGCAGCCCCTCGGCCTCGGGGGAGCGGTAGGGCTCGAGGACGCCCTCGGCCTTCAGGCGTTCGAACGAGATGGCATCGGCGAGCAGCAGGACGTCGGCCTGCACCTCGCCGGTCATCCGCTCCGCCAGAACCTTGCTGAGGACCTCCTCCGTGCCCGACCGGAACACGCGGACCTCGACCTCCGGATGCAGCTTCCCGAAGGCCTCGAGCAGGACCCGGACGTCCTGGTCGGGCTGAGAGGTGTAGAGAAAAAGCGGCGCCGCCTGAGCCGGCACGACGCAAAAAAGCGTCCCCATCAGCAGCGCAGCGAGTTTTGCGAACGATCGTCCCATGAAAAAATTCCCCTCCGTGTCGTCGAGTCACTTCTTAATTATATCCGTTTTGGGCCGACGAAGTACCGGGTGAATGTTGCAAAAATGAGGCGGGCCCGGAGTAATTTTCCGGACAGGCCCGCTTGGGCGTACTGCAAGGCTCCCCCCTACGCAAAGCCAAGTTTTGGGGATTTGGCCTCCTCAACCCTTTCCGGAGCCTCCAGGTCCTCGGGCAGGAAGGTTTGGATCGCCAGGTCCGTGACGGAATCCGGAGGAAGATCGAGCAGGCGATCGGCCTGGCGCATCTCGGCCCGCTCCACCAGGTTTCGAACAAAACGTCCGTTGCCGAAGTCCGGTTCACCCGCCGCCCTCTCCAGAAGAACCCGAGCTCGCTCCAGGGTCTCCGGCCCGGCCCTGCGGCCCCTCTTCTTCAGGATGAGGCCGAAGATCTCCAGGAGCTCGTCCGGCGTGTAGTCGGGGAAATCGACGTGGAAGGCCACACGGCTCTTCAGCCCCGGATTGCGCTCCACGAACTCCCTCATGCGGTCCGGGTACCCGGCGAAGACCACCACCGTGTCGTCCCGGGCGTTCTCCATCTCCTGGACGATCGTGTTGATGGCCTCGTCCCCGTAGAGCCCCCCGCGCTCGTCCACCAGGGAGTACGCCTCGTCGATGAAGAGGACCGAGCCCTTGGCCTCCCTGAACTTCTTCTTGACGATCTGCGCGGTCCAACCCACGTACTTGCCCACCAGGTCGGCCCGGCCGACCTCCACCAGGCCTCCCACGGAGAGCAGCCCGTTGTCCTTCATGATCTGCGCCATGAGGCGGGCGACGGTCGTCTTGGCCGTGCCGGGGTTCCCGGCGAAGACCATGTGCATCGACGGCCTTTTGGTGCCGATCCCCCGATCCGCAAACAGCTTTTGAGCTTTGTGGAACCGAACGGCCTGCAGGATGACCTCCTTGACGGGCCGGAGCCCCGCCATCTCCATCAGGTCCCTGTAGGCGTCCCCCTTGGGTTTGGACACCCTCTTGGTGCCCTCGGTGGCCAGGTTGCGGTACTGGACGTGGAGCTCGGTTTTGAGATAGCTGTCGTACCATTTATCGAACAGCGTGTTGAGGCCGGTGGTGAGGTGGCCGGAGTCCGGCCGGGGCAGGGCCTTGAGGAGGGACGTGCAGTCCTTGACGCCGTTCTTTCCGGCCAGCCGCCTCAGGTATCCCCGGGCCGCACGATTGAAGACGATCTCCTCGTCCAACCTGACAAAGGTGATATTGGGGAGCTCCTCCATCAGTCGATGGTACAGCCGCTCGTCCGACCGCCGCATCTCCAGGATGGTGAGGGTGTCGCGGCGAAATTCGGCCACCTTCTCGCCCAGGGATGCGACAAACTCGAAAGAGGCGCTGGCATACTGCGACTCTTCTGCAAACTCTCCCGTAAGGGACAGCACCAGAGCACACCCCTTTTGGGACTGATAGATGTCGTTCAGTTTCCTTGCGTAATAGCTGCTGTCGGGGCTCAGGTTCAGGACACAGTACCGTTTGCCCAGCAGGCGACGCCTTTGGAGCAGGGCCCCCAGCAGTAGTTCCCGCATGGAGTGGCGGACTTTAGGGTCGTCCGAGGCCAGGACGTAATGAACCGGGTTTCCCACGAAGTTCTTTGGGGCACGAGGGTCGAAGATCCGCTCGATCTCCGGCCTGAAGGAGGCACCGCAGAGCAGGCGGCTCGCTTCGGTGAGGGCCGCTCTCTTCGTGAGTGGCTCGGGAATCAGCATCTCGCTGCATTCGCTGCAGCGACAGCCATCGATAAAATCCATGTCGAGGTCTGACTTGTACCCGTCATCGTCCTCGATGTAATCCCTCCTGTCGGCGCCATACAACATCCTGGAGAACTCCCTTATAGTGGTCTCCTCGAAGTCGGTAATCCTGCCCTGGAGCTCTATCTTCCTGCAGAAGTGAGCCAACCCCCTCATCAGGTCGAACCACTCCGCGGTACTGGCCTCCACAAACACCGCAGCCCCGATAGAGACCTTCCGGTCCTGGATCTCGGACACGAAAAAGTTCATCTCTCCCCTGAATCTCTCGTTGGCCTCCACAGTCCCTTCCTTGATCCTGGCCCTGGTTTTCCTCATCTTTTGCTCGCTGCTCTCCAATGCCCTGTCGCTCTCCATCTCGATCTTATAGAACAGCATCGTCATCATCCTCCCATTATTCTCGATAGGAGGAAGTATACGGGTCCCCATGCACCGATATCAGTACATGGAGAACCCTATCGGTCTTCATTTTTCGGAAAAAAGGGGGGGAAGTTGCTTAAATGGGACTGGAACGTTCGAGCATCTGAAGGACATCCGTGCCCTCAAGCGCTGTGTTTTCCCTCGCGTAATCGATGGCATGCCACAGAGGACTCATTTCCTCGATGTCCGCTCCAAATTGGAGCAGCAGCTTGACCGTCTCAAGATCGGTGCCGCGTGAAGCCGCCAATGCCAGGGGTGTCATGGCGCTCAGGTTCTGGATGTTGACCTTAGCACCGGCTTCAAGCAGTGCCGACACGACCTCGGGAGTATTGTGGACTACCGCCTCGAACAAGGGGGGTGGTGAGGAAACGCATATTCTTGTTATTTTGGTACAGGAGGACGCCATGGGCGTTGACGTCCGCGCCCTTTTTGATCTGTTCTACGACCTCCTCGAGCGCTCCGTAATGGCAGAGCAGGGCAAATTCATTGGGAGGAACCGGAAAAACTTCCTTCCCATCCTTATTGCCCGGCTGCGTTTCCTCCGCCGTCCACTCGCGTCTGTCCCAAACTCCGCCCCCTTCGGCCTTGTTCCTTGAGTGCACCATGCCCATCACCCTCCCATGATTTTTGACGAGAGGGAGTATACAGAACCCCCCGCACCGATACTGGGGCAGGGGGGTAATAAACCTCACCGAAAGAGAAAGCGCAGCTTTAAGAACCCAATTTACTCCAGGTCTTTTGTTTGAGCAGTTCGGCAATTTTTTCCGTGCTCTCTGGCAGAGGTTTTCCAAGAAAATCTGTTAATTTAAAAATCTTTTCGCGTTGAATCCAACTGTCTATTGCTTTAAAATCCGTCTCATAGAAGTTATCGACCAAGAAAAACCTTTGAGGTGAGGCCAGAAGATTATGCCCCAATGTCTTGGCTCTATCGATAGCTTTTCGAATACGATTCTTCTCCTCATCCGTTGGTCGATATTCAGGTTTTTCAGGTTGGAACGCCAATTTCTCCAAGGAGCCGTTCCGCGATTCCACGACCACGATCTTCTCGATTTTGCCTATGGCCCGAACGGCCTTATTGGCATAAAGGCCTATGTAGCTTTGCCCTTTCCAGCCTTTATCTGCTCCGTTGTAGTACAGATTCAGTTCTTTATTGAGTTCCATGCTGCTGCCTGAAGTATGCGCACGCATCCTGTTCTCAGCGTCTGAAATAAGTTCGCTATCATAGCAATACTCTTGATAGTCGTTAATTATTTCTGTTATAAGAGGATCTTTTTCGTCGACAACCTCGAAAGCAGCTTCTATCAAATCGTCAAACAGAATGTGTTTGTGTTCAACAAATTCTTTATTTTGATCTTTACAGTTTGTATTGAGTTGTGCATTACAATTCCTGATTAGAGTTTCCAACTCTCTTTTCTCGTTATCTGGCATTGGCCCTGAGGATAGAGTCAACAGCCGTTTATATTTGTATCTTTCATTTTCAAACCCGTCTAAATGGTTCTCCAGCTGTTTTAAATCAAAGTGATCACCGCGTTTTGTCTCTATAAGGATTTTGAAGCCGGGTTGAGAAATAACGGCGTCTGGTATGCTTTTTTTATCCTTTTTCTGCAAAGCCAGAGATAATTCAAGGTCCTCGTTTTGAAAGAAACCAAGAGTCCTGAAAAAATTAAAAAATATTCTGGGTGAAAGATCGTAAAGCCTTGAAATCAGGAGCAGCGTATTCGCCGTAGCCACATTTTCTTTTTGGTGATAGCGTTGAAAATAGTGCACCTTCATGACTGATCCCCTTTACAATTTCCAGTCCAAGATTATTCCTGCGTTCTCCCTCGAAAACTCAACAGCCGCACTGCCATGAGGACTGCGTCACGCCTCCTCTCCCAGCAAATCCCTCCATCCCTCGTAGAGCATCACCATCGCCAGGGTGTCCAGCTCGCAATACTTCAGCAGAGCGCTGCGAATCTCGCCACGCTCGTAGTCGCCCATTTCCTCAAACTGCATCCGCGCGTAGGCGGTCAGGGCCGCCCCTCCGTCGCGCAGTTCGTCGTCGTCGCTCAACAGGCGAAGGTCCTTGTCCGAAGCATCCCGAAACATCCGCGGCAGACGCCTGTAGGGATCCAGGACAATCCCATTCTCCATCTCCACCCAACGCCAATCCTTGAAGTTCAGGCTTCGTATTCCGCCCGCGGCCCCGTAGATCGGCCGGGAATACTTCTCCTGAAGGAAGCGCGACCGGTTCAGGATGGCGGGCAGAACCTGCTTGATGGAGTTGGAGCCCCCGGTCGCCGGGTCGTAGTAATAGCGTTTGACCAGTTCCCACAGGTCCACCATGTCGCGTTCGCCCTCCCAGGGCTTTACAGCATTCTTCACGGAATGGGTGATCGATCGGATGAAGGCACAAAGCTCCTCCCTGTCCGGAATCGAGGCGTCCGCAAGAAGCTGGTTGTGGATCAGGTTCAAGAATGTATTCTCGTGGTTGGAGTAACGAAAGATGGTCCCGGAGTCCCGATCCAGCTCCTCTCGAAGCCGCCTCAGGAATGCGTAGTTGGGAAAGATACCGCGCTCCGTATTCAGATACTCCCCGCAGTGCTCCACCGTTCCGTCCCGATGGACCGCATGATGCGAAAATTGGAAGGCTATCCCCTCGTAGGGACGCCGTCCGGCGTTGAAGGGGATAGCGACCATGGTCGTTTCGAAGTCGATAAAATGGAGGGGAAAACACCAGCCAGCCATCTCCCGACGGAGGTTCTCCCGGTCGATCCAAGCGGATCGGTCACCGTTTCGGTGCTTCTCCACCTGCATCCACTGGCGCTCACTGGGCGAAAGTCCCGGCTTTCCGTCGGGGTGCGGGGCCACGTCCTCCTTTCCAAGGTCGGTCATCCTCACCTTGCCGGCCTTGAGCAAGTCGGATTTTCGTCTGAAATTCCAGATGTTCAGCACGGTCTCGGTCTCAAAGTCCTTTGCCTTCCACCCCAGGCAGTCCCGCCAACACTCTTTTTTCCCATTCTTCAGTCCTGCGGCTTCCTCCTCGGGCGTGGCCTGAAACTCGCAGCCCGCGCAGGCTGTCGATACGGGAACGGAAATTTTGATGTCGGAGGCGTAGTGATGGGCATAAAAATCCACCATGGCCTCAAACGTCATTTCTTTGTCCGCCTGCGCATATATTTTGTCGCACAGGTCGTCCACGTTTACATGACAAAGGATGGAGGGGAACAGGTCCGCATCGCTCAGGCCGGGATCGGTCACAACGGACTTCCGGCCGTCCTGGCCCCGCACGACCCGGAATTTCTGGTTCAATCCGTCCCGCGGGCAGAGCGCGGATTTGTCCGCCATCGTCAGATGGGCTCGCACCGTATATTGCGGCAATGCTCGACAGACGACGTATTTCTGAAAGGCAACGTCGTAAAGATAGGGTCTCCAGGAGGATGTGATCCCGCCCTGTTTTCCCAGAAAAGGAGAGCTCCCGTACGAATCGAAGGACTTGGCCTTCACCTCGTAGAGGTCGAGGCGTTCCCCCTTCTTCACCAGAATATCGGCGCGGATAAAGAAATTGTCGACGGCAAAGGCGGCCTCGTAGAGCGTCACCTGCTCCTTCCGCAGATGCTCGTGGGTCCGAGCCAGAGCCTGCTCGGTGTCCAGAGTATCGATCTCATATCCACCCGGAAAGGAGCGTTTCGCCAGCTCCCCCACCTGAAAGCCTCCCTCCGCCAGGGCGAGAAGAAAACTGTCGTCCAGGCTTTGGTTGGCGTACTCGGGCTTGCCCGTGTAAAAGAGCTTGGCGGGACACTCCAGAGCGAGCTTGAAGCGGGATTTCGTCAGGCAGCGGGTCAATCCGTATCCCTCCGTCATCAATGCCGCATCGTTTCGCCGTTTCGCATCAGAGGCCGTAGCGTTCGGCCATCTTTTTGATATCATCCACGACCTGTTCCCGCAGTTTACGCGGGGAGACCACCTCACAGTGGTTGCCGAACTGCAGGGCAAAGAAGCGCATCCCCTCCAGGGCAGCGGTGACGCGAACCTCCATCCGGTCATCATCGAGCACGCGCATGGCGGCCCGGCTCCCGAAGGCGTCCAGCACGTCGCCCGCGCAGGAGCGGGACATCCTCAGCACCACCGTCACGGGTTTTCCCCCGAACATGAAGTGGTGTTCCTGGGCGTAGAGCGCCGCGTCGAAGCTCTTGCCGTCCCGATAGCCCGGAAGGCTTCCGATGGGACGGGCGCCGTCGTCCAGAACCGTGACGTCCGTCATGCGGTCGATCCGGTAATGGGTGAGGTTGTCGTAGCCGCCGTAGCAGCCGACCAGGTAATATTGGCCGTTGGTGCAGATCATGGCGAAGGGGTGCACGACATAGGGGCGATCGCCCCGGGGTGACAGTTCCCCGTTGACTCCGATGGAGTTCAGGACGAAACGGAGCTGTTTTCGGTTTTCTATGGCCGCCTCGATGCGCTCCAGGTTCTCGAAGAACGCCCGGTTTCGATGGTGGGGCCAGAGGGGCAGGGAGTGGACGTGACGGAGGCGTCCTCTGAAGTGGCGGTTGACCAGGTCGGCCAGCTTTTGGATCAGGATGCCGGCTTCCTCCTGCGGGATGTACTTGGAGGACAGCACGCTGTCGATGAGGACCCGCAGCTCGACGTCCGAGAACTCCCGAGTCCGCAGATACGCGCCCCGACCGTTCTCCTCGTAGGTGCTGATGTCCCAGCCCAGCTCGCACAGCAGCGAGATGTTCCGCCCCACTGCGTTGCGTGCCGCACTCAGGCCGTAATCGGCCTCGAGCTTTTGGATGATCGCCCCGGAGGTCAGGGGATGTTCCTCGTCGGAATAGTCCTTCTGGACCTGGAGGATGCAGAGGGGTAGCGCGCTCCTCCCCCCAATGCTCCCGCCGGCGCAGCGCACGGGCGACCACCTCCGTGTGGATTTTTCACAAAAGACGGCTTGTATCCCCGACATTTTAGCAGAAGGATCCGCCCATTCGCCAGTCAGACCTTGAGTCCGTACTCCGCAAGATACCGTTCCGTCAGTTCGAACTCGCCTTTGCTGGGTTGGTGGAGTTTTTTACGGCCCGGTGCCGGGGGCAGGGAGAGGCCGGCCATGGTCAAAAGTGCCCTGATGGGCGCCCAGTCGTCCTCAAAACCCCAGGGATGGATATGGTCGGCAGCTGTATGACTCTCCTGGTCCGCACAGGTGAGAGTCGCCCGGATCAAGGCCATTTCCGTATTGTTTTTCAGAACGTCCTCAATTGTCCAATCTCTCTTCATCTCCATCACAGCCCGCCTCCTCTGAAGGACCTTGTCGAACACCCGCAGCATACAGCAGGGGCTGCACCGATAACGGCGCAGCCCCTGTCCTTTTATCGACCCCTGCCGAATTTTATCCGGATCCGGCTACTTTCCTGCACAACACTTGACGAAAGCGCCCTCCTTCATGATGACCTCCATCTTCTCCACCGCCACGTTGCGGATGTTCTCCAGCGGGTTGCCGGAGAGCACCAGCAGGTCGGCGAACTTTCCGGCCTCGAGCGTACCGGTGACGTCCCCCACCTTCAGCATCTCGGCCCCGATCTTGGTGGCGGCCATCAGGGTGTCCATCTCGGAGATCCCCGCCTTCTCGACGAAGGAGTACATCTCGCCCAGCGCCGTGATGCCGTAGGGGGTCAGGCTGGAGCAGAAGGAGTCCGATCCGATCGTCAGGCCGATGCCCTTCTCCTTGGCCTTACGCAGGTTGGCATAGACGCGGTTGAGCTCCTTCTCCGCCACCGTGGCGCCCTCGTACTTGTCGTGGACCTCGGGAATGTAGGGCGGGGCGTAGGTCTTGAACCACTCGTTCAGGAACTGGATCGTGGGACAGAAGTAGATGCCCTTCTTCGCCATGATGTCCAGGCACTCGTCGTTGAGGGTCTGACCGTGGATGATCAGGTGAACGCCCGCCTTGGCCGAGTCCAGCGCGCCGCCGTACCCCTCTGCGTGGGACCACACGGGGATGTGCACCATGGCGCACTCGTCCACCACCGCCTGAATCTCCTCGAACGTGTAGTGCTGATCCAGCTTCTGGTCCCAGCGCCAGATGCCGCCGCCCGTGGACCAGATCTTGATCGCGTCAGGATTGTCGCGCAGGCGCCTGCGGACGGCCTTGCGCAGGTCCCAGGGACCGTCCACACGCTCGGCCCAGGGATGGGACTCGTCGTTGTAGTAGGACGGCAACTTGTGGCTGTCGCCATGGCCGCAGGTGCGGCAGAATCCCAGACCGGTCCCCACTACACGCGGCCCCGTCATGACGCCCGCCTCGATCATGTCGCGGATCTGAAGCCCGGATCGGGAGATCTCGCCCACCGTGGTGAGCCCGCGCTCGAGGCACTCGTGCGCCTGCTGCACCGCCACGACCGTCTTCTGGACGACGTTCTCGAGCACCCAGTCGCTGTCGTCGTCGGTGAGGTTTCCGGAGAAGTGCAGGTGGGCGTCGACCAATCCCGGCATGATCGTCTTACCCGACACGTCGATCTTCTTGTAGTCCCCTCCGACCTCCTTCTTCGGCCCCGCGTACTCGATCCTGCGGTCGTCCACCAAAACCAGGGAATCCTTTACGGGCTGAACTCCCGTACCATCGATCAGCAACGCTCCCACAAACGCCGTCTTAGCCATGACACAATCCCTCCTCGAGTCTTAGTTAGCGAATTGAATTGTCGACAGCAGCATCCAAAGCGCGGTGTCCGATACCCAACCGTTTTTCCCTCAAGCAGCTCTTCGACCACACAGAAGCCTCAGGATCAGCCCCAGAGCGACCCAGCCCGCAACGATGCTCCATTCCACCGAATTGAGCGCCGCAGGACTGTAGGGGACCACCATCAGAAGGACGATGATGCCGCCGGCGCCGCAGGCCGCCAGAATTCCCAGTTTGCCTCCAGGCACCTTGTAGGGCCTGGGCAGGTCGGGCTCACTGAAGCGCATCTTGAGGCACGCCAAGCTGACCATCATACAAGCGAAGATGAAGGACAGGGCGGAGACGTTCGTCAGCGGGACCAACATTTTTTTGCCGAGAAACGGCCCCGCCAGGGTGAAGACGGCCATCAGCACGCAGGCCGTCTTGGGAATTCCCGTCTTGGGGTCCAGTTTTTGGAAGGCGGCCGGCAGCTGCCCCTTGCGCCCCATGGCCAACATGATGCGCGTGGTGGCACCGAAGAAGGAGTTCATCGGCCCCATGGGTCCAAGCGTACCAATGCAGAGCATCGCTATGTAGAGCCACATGTTGATGTTGCGCAGGCACGAGAGCGCGGGGACGGGACTCTTCACGAACTCGGTCCACGGGATGATCGTCCCGAACGAGTAGATGCAGACCATGTAGAACACGCCGGACGCGAGCAGCGCCATGCTGATGACCTTGCCGAACTTGTTCCAGTCCAGCCCCTCCGCCGCCTCCTCGGCCTGCTGCGGAACGGTGTCGAACCCGGCGTAGAAGAACGGCGTCATGACGAGCACGGCCAGGACGCCGGCCCAGAGGCTCACCACCCTGGTGCTCGTCATCGCGCCCTGGACCTGGGTGAAGACCGGCAGAGCGTTCGACGGACCGCCCTTGACGAAGGAGATCCCCATGGCGAGCAGCATGCCGCAAAGCAGGGCTTTGGCGAGAAACGCCTGAAGCTTGGCCGCCGAGGAGGCCCCTCTGAGGTTCATCATCACCACGTAAGAGGCGAACATCAGGGCGATGAGGGTCGGAAAGAGGTAGACGTCCGCCCCGAGGATCGTATAGAGCTTTACCGACCTCAGGATGGGGAAGAAGTCGCCGAACATGTCGGAGACCAGCGTGGAGATGGCGATGGCCTCCCACGGACACAGGATGCCGTTGCCCAGGGCGAGGAACCAGCCGGTGATATGGGACATCGTGGGCCCGAAGGTACGGTCCACGTACTCGACGATCCCCCCGGAGATCGGGATGGCCGCCGTCAGCTCCCCAAATACCGCGCCGATCGGCAGCAGAAACACCGCACCGATGGCAAAGGCTATCATGGCGGCAACCGGCCCTCCCCCGATGACCATCCAGTCCCCGACCAGGAGCACCCATCCTGTCCCGATGATGGCCCCAAAACCTATGGTAAAAAAGTTCCAGTTGGTAAGCGTTTTCTTCATTCCCGGCGCATGTTCCGACTGCGACATTCCCGCATGCCCCCTTTCAGAGATTGACTGCACGGCCAAGGCCAGAAACTCATGGCCTCAATCGACATCAATTTAATACGGCGCCGCGAGAAGTCCAGCGATTTGTCATCAACAACGGTTTCGGTGCATCGAAACTACGGTACGGTCCTGCCGGATCCCACCCAATTTAATGATATACTGCACCTGACGGGGGCTCCAACCGCACGACCGCAAACCGAGAGACTGAGGGGGGATCTACGGTGCATTACGTTGCGATCTGCGATGATAACTCCTGCGATCTGGAACTGCTCGGCGGCTACTTGAAGGAGCTGCGCACCCAAAGCATCAATGTGGGGATCATGCCTTTCTCCTGCGGACGCAAATTGCTTCAGGCCTATCAGGGCGGTGAGCGTTTCAACCTCGTCGTGCTGGATATGCGTATGGACAACATCAACGGCCTGGACACGGCACGCGAGATCCGCAAGCTGGACTCGGAGGTCCCTCTGCTCTTCGTCACGGCCACGGCGGAGTACGCCCTGGAGGGCTACACCGTACAGGCCTACCGCTACCTGCTCAAGCCCGTGGACAAGGAGGACTTCCTGCTCAGTGCCGCCCACCTGCTGAGGCTGCGGGACTCCCCGAAGCGTTACTTCACCTTCACGTGCAGCTCCGGCCTCGTGAAAGTCCCCAACGAATCCATCCTTTACTTCGAATCCTTCAGGCGAACGGTCGTGCTCCACACGGTCAAGGGGGAATACAGCTTCACCGGGCGTATCGGCGAGATAGCGGAAAAACTGGAGAAACACGGGTTTGTGCGCGTCCACAAGAGCTACGTCACCAACCTGAGCCACGTCGAATGCATCTATAAGGAGACCGTCCGCCTGGACAACGGCTCCTCGATACCCTTGGGAAGGCAGTACGGAAAGACCGCCCAGACGGCGGTTCTGCGTCACGGACTGGACGCGCTCTGACACCGGACCTTCGAACATGAGCCTTCAGGATCTGACCGCATACCTGGTACTCTCCGCCGGAGAAACCTTCATTTTTCATATGTTCTTCCGGGCACTCCTGCGGCGCAACGAGCGCCACAGCGTAGTCTATGCCGGAGGGATGGTTATCTATTACCTGTTCCAATTCGCCTCCTACGCCCTGCAGTGCCCACTGTTCTCCACCGCCCCGCTGTACGCGGCCTTCGCCCTCTCGACCGTCTTCCTCTTCTACCACGGAAGCAACCAGATCCGCGGCGCAGCCGCCTTCGCTTTCGTCCTGCTCAACTACGTCTGCAAGGTCCTGGCGGTGGCCCTGACCTCGGCCCTCTCGCAAAGTCGTCTTCCCGACATCCCGTTCCGCCTGGTGATGGGACCTTTCGACCAGATTCTTTCCTGCTGCTTCGTCGCAGCTGCGGCCTTCATCATCACCCAGCTGCGCAACATCCGGAACCGGCGGCTCAACTGGCTGAGCAACTCCCTCCTCTGCATCGTCACTGTCGCCAACAGCCTCCTGGTGCTCTGGCTCTTCTGGAACCACGGAGCGGTCGCAGACAGCCTCCATATTTACGTCGAAGCCGCGCTGCTGCTGCTCTGCACCACGCTCTTTCTCTTCTTCTTCATCAACAAGGCCCAACAGAGCAACACGCATTACTATCGGACCGAGATGCTCCGCCAGCAGCTCGAAATGCAGTCCCGCTACTACACACAGATGGGAGCTCATCAAAAGGAGATTCAGGCCATCCGCCACGACATCCAGAACCACATGCTCTGCATCAAGTCCATGATCGAGAAGGGCAGTTACGGCTCCGCCTACGAATATGCATCCGGACTCTACAGCCGCATCGTCTCGGCGCGGCACCACAAGTTCTGCGAGAACAGCGTCGCCGACATCCTCCTCGGCGCAAAATACGACGAGATACGCTCGGCCGGCATCTCCCTGAACGCCCGTATCGAACTGCCCTCCTCCCTCCCCATGGACGACCTGGACCTTTGCATCCTGCTGGGGAACCTCCTGGACAACGCCATCGAGGCCTGTCGGCGCATTGAGGAGGAAAAGACGCCGCGGTCGATCTCCATCCGCGGCGGACTCAAAGGGAGCAATCTTCTCCTCTCCGTCCGGAACACCTACAACGGGGTGCTGCGCCAGAACCACGAGCGCTACGAGTCCCTCAAAAAGAACCGCAAGATCAGCGGCCTGGGTCTCTTCAACGTCAAAGACGTGGTCGAACGCCACCACGGAACTCTGGACATCCAACACGACCCCAGCATCTTTTCCGTTTCGGTCCTGCTGCGTCTCGGGGAACCCGCCTGATATCCTTTCCCAATCGTCTCTTCGCCGCTTCCTTGCCTGCTGTCTGAAAGCGGCCGGAATGGGACGCGGCTTTACGCCCGTACCATTCGTTACAACAAATCCGCCTTTCGTGACCCTTCAGCTCAATCCCCATAGGAAAATCCTTCGTTTTGTGGTATGTATGAAAGCGTCTTCAGAACAAGCCCGGAGCAGGCGAATTCTTCGGGAGCAAATTTTTCCGGCAAATATGCGCAGCGCCGATTCGGTGCAAACTTGAAACGATACGCTTCTCTCCTGAAAACACCTGTTAGAATAAATGCCTGGCCCGACTTCGGCCGGCACCGCGACCCTACAAACCAGTCTTTCGAGCGGGTCGGGACGGATCCAGACTCGGAAAAGAGGGACGATCATGGCTTTAGTGTACTTTTTGATCTGGCTGACAGTGAACGGCAGGGTCACGGTGGAAACCGTGGTCCTGGGAATCGTCGTCTCCATGGTGCTTCAACGATTCTCGCAGCGGGTCTTGGCTGCCCGCCCCGTGTCCTTTTCCTCCGTACTGCACCTCCTGCCGCGCGGCCTGCTCTACCTTCTCACCCTGCTCGTTGAGATCTTCAAGGCCAATCTGCAGGTCATCAGGCTGGTCCTGTCCCCCGTTATCCATGTGGAGCCCTGTCTGGTGCGTTTTCGCACCGACCTCAGGACCGACGCCGCCCGCGTGGCGCTGGCAAACTCCATCACCCTGACCCCCGGCACACTCACCGTTTCCCTCGAGGGAGACGTGCTCCTGGTCCACGCCCTGGATCGAGACATGGCACACGGCCTGGCCGAATCCGTATTCGTCCGGCAGTTGCGCCGCATGGAAGGAGGCGGGACCGATGCCTGACGTTGCTGTCCTGAGCCGCCTGCTTCTCCTCGGAGGCTCCGTCTTTCTGTCCGTCACCATCTTTTTCTGTCTTCTCCGGGCGGTCCTGGGGCCACGGTTCACCGACCGTATCATCGCCGTCAACATCGTGAGCACCAAGGTCATCGTATTGATCTCCATGCTGTCGTTTCATGTCGGCGAACAATACCTGGTCGACATCTGCCTCATTTACGCCATCATCAGTTTTTTGTCCGTTGTGGTCCTGGCGCGGGCATTTCTCGACCGACAAACCCGAACGGGACGGCCTGAGGGGGGCGGGAGGACTCCATGATTCGCCTCGCCATATCCTCCGTTCTGATTCTCAGCGGCCTGTTCGTCCTGGGCATCGCGACGTTTGGAATCTTTCGCTTCGACACGGTTTTGAACCGAATCCACGTCGCCGCAAAATGCGATACGCTGGGAGCCCTTCTGGTGCTCTCCGGCCTTATTGTCCTCAGCGGACTGGGAGCGTTCTCGCTCAAGCTGGCGCTCGTCATCGCATTCCTGTGGCTGACCAACCCCGTGGCGAGCCACCTCGTCGCTCGAGCCGAGGTGGCCACAAACGAACGAATCCGTGAGACGTGCGACCTTCTGGATATCGACGACCTCGATCCCCCTGACGGTTCCTCAGGCGAATCCTCAGGGGCGTCCGATTCCATTTCCGAAACCTTTTCAGGCGGCAAGTGAGACAGCAAACCGCTGCCCTGCGTTGTCGAACCCGGGCACTCCACATAACATCGATCGAGCCGCAAGAAGAAAGCCGAAGGACTTGGCCGGCCGTGCCCGCCGCTTCACGGTTTCAACAGCAAGGGGAGTTCCCCGAAGGGGACTCCGTGCGAACCGACCGGCCTCTTCCGTCAAGCATACCCAATACCGCCGGGGGACGAAAGTTTGTGTGAAGCCAGGAAGAACAAAAACGACGAAGAATGCGAATGGCTTTGCAATCGGAATGCACTGCCCCGGAAAGCGAGGGATTGAACCATGGAAACGATCGAATGGCTCCTGCTGTCCTTTCTGGTTGTCTGCGCCCTGGCCGTGTCGGTCTCGCGCAACCTCCTGAACTCCGTCATCATCTTCATGGCCTACAGCCTGGTCATGGCGGTACTGTGGGTCCTTCTTCAGGCGCCGGACTTGGCCGTCACCGAGGCCGCAGTCGGAGCCGGGGTCACCAGCGTGTTGTTCTTTCTGACGCTCGAGCGTGTGGGGGCCCTGCGCCGGAAGCGTTCGGAGGCTGGGGAGGGGCGCTCCGATGAATGACGCCTTGAAAATGTTCTGGAAACGTTTTGTCGACTGGGTGGAGGGCAACGGCCCCTGTCCCGAGGACGAGGTCATGCCTTCCGAGTCCCCCGACCCCTCATTCGGCAAAACAGTTCCCGTTCGCTCTTTCCGTCATTATGAAAGAGGCTTGAGGGAACGTTACAACGAGTGGGTGGAATATCACGGCCTGCGCCTGTTTTCCATGTTTTACTCGACCATGAGCGTACTCGTGTGCGTCGTTCTCGTCGGACTGCTTCTGGCCACCGTATCGGAACTGCCCCGGTTCGGAAACCCCGGAAACCCCGGAAACAACATCGTGGCCCAACGCTACGTGGAGTGCGGCCTCGAGGAGACCGGCGCCATAAACATCGTCGCCGGCATGATTCTGGACTATCGCGCCTTCGACACGTTCGGAGAGTCCGCAGTGCTGTTCACCGCCGCGATCGGAGTTCTCACGCTGCTGAGCGCAGGCGGCGGAAAAACCGCCGCGAAGCCGGCCATAAAACGGCGGCACGAGCGGCACGAGGACGACTCCATCCTGCGCGGCGTCGCCGCCCTGGCGATACCGGTCATCCTTCTTCTGGGGATCGCAATCGTCGTGAACGGACACCTCTCGCCCGGGGGAGGTTTTTCGGGCGGGGCCGTCCTGAGTACCGCCCTGATCCTCTGCGCGAATGCCTACGGATTCGAGCGAGTTCGGTGCTTCTTCTCCGCCCGGACGTTCTCCCTGTCGCTCTGCAGCTCGCTCCTCGTCTACGCGCTGGTCAAAGGCTATTCCTTTTTCACTGGGGCCAACCACCTGGAGTCGGGCATCCCTACCGGCACGCCCGGCGCCATCCTGAGTGGAGGCCTGATTCTTCCGCTCAACGTCTGTGTCGGGCTCATCGTCGCCGGGACGCTCTACGGCTTCTACGCGCTCTTCAGCGAGGGGGAGATCTGAGATGATGACGGAAGGGCTGATCGTCAATCATTACGAGGCTGTCGCCGTAATCCTTTCGGGCATCGGTCTGACCAATCTGCTGCTCCAGAGGAACCTGATCAAGAAGATCATCGGTCTCAATATCATGGACACCGCAGTCTACCTTTTTCTGGCCGCCAAGGGCTACGTGGCGGGGCGCGCCGCGCCGATCATCCAAAACGGCGTCACGGCGGCCGAAGCCTACGTCAACCCCATTCCGAGCGTCACCGCCTTCGCGCTCTCCCTGACGCTGCGCCTGTACGAGGCCTACGGGACCTTGAACATCGACGAGGCGTTCGCCCGGATGCGGGCCGAACGGCGTCGGGAGGAGGGGCGGTCATGACCGAAATGGTCGGTGCCCTTGCCTACAATGTCCCATTTTTCAGCATTTTTTTAGCCTTGCTTGCGGCAATTGCCGCCCCCCTGCTCCCGAGGGCGTCGCGCGCTGCAGAGCGGATGACCTTGGCCGTCATCCTCCTGGTCGGCGCGATGTCCGCACACCTTCTGGCCGACCTGGCCGCCACGGGCCGGAGCTTCACATTCATGATGGGGCATTTTCCCGCACCGTGGGGCAACGAGCTGCGTGCAGGGCCTCTCGAGGCTCTATTGGCCTTGGTATTCTGCGTCTCCATGGGGCTGTCCCTGCTGGGCAACACCGGCTCCACCGAGGAGGACATCTCGAAAGAACGCCGGTACCTCTACTTCGTCATGATCAACCTGCTGCTGAGCTCCCTGCTGGCGCTTGTCTACACCAACGACATCTTCACGGCCTACGTCTTCATCGAGATCAACACCATCGCCGCCTGCGCCATCGTTGCAGCAAAGGACTGCAGCGAGACGATCCGGGCCGCGCTGCGCTACCTGGTGATGAGCCTGGTCGGTTCCGGGCTGGTCCTCATCTCCATCTGCCTGATCTACGATCTGACGGGACACCTGCTGATGCAGCACATGCACGCCTCCATAGCGGAGCTCATCTCGGCCGGGCGCCACACCCGTTCCCTCACCGTCTCCCTGGTCCTGATGACGGTCGGACTGGCCATCAAGAGCGCGCTCTACCCCTTCGGCTCCTGGCTCCCCGACGCACACGGAAACGCAACAAACGCGTCGAGCGCCATTCTGTCCGGGCTGGTGCTGAAGGGGCACATCTTTCTGATCGTCAAGATCTTCTATCGGGTATTTGGAACGGACGCCGTCCGGCTTCTGCATATAGACAGCGTGCTGTTGATCTTCGGCCTGGCTGCCATGATCATGGGATCGCTGAACGCCC
The DNA here is from genome assembly GCF_003860125.1 of Fretibacterium sp. OH1220_COT-178. Lineage (NCBI taxonomy): Bacteria > Thermotogati > Synergistota > Synergistia > Synergistales > Aminobacteriaceae > Fretibacterium > Fretibacterium sp. OH1220_COT-178. Next base: position 33,801 of record NZ_RQYL01000022.1, read on the forward strand.
TGCGCCAAACGAACCTGAAGCGCATGATCGCCTGGTCCTCCGTGGCGCAGGTCGGCTACATCTTCCTGGGAATAGGGCTGAACACCGCCGTCGGCGTCGCCGCGGCCTGTCTGCACATCATCGTCCACGCCATCGTCAAGCCGATGCTCTTCACCGCAGCGGGGGGGCTGATCAGCGCCTCCATGCACAACAAGGAACTCCACGCTTTGAAGGGCGCGTTCTACCGAAACCGCTGGGCCGGCGTGGGCCTGATCTCCGGGGTCTGCTCGATGATCGGCATCCCGACCTTTGCTGGTTTTGCCTCAAAGCTGAGTCTGGCGCTGGCCTCGTTCGAGAGTCCCGCCATTCTTCAAGGGCTGCTGGCTCTGGCCTTAAGCACCCTGCTGAACGCACTCTACTACGTCCCGGCGGCAATCACCATCCTGACGCCGCAGGCACAGGCCGCCCCTTCCCTCCGCGCGCCGAAGCCAGCCCATTCTCTCTCCTACAGCGTTGCAATGACGGCTTTTCTGGCTTTGAATTTCTTTCTCGGCCTGTTCTACAACCCGGTCATGCGGGTAATCGAACGGGGGCTGTCGGTCCTGGGCTGATCCCCATATTGCTCCCCGACGGAGCGGATTTTCCTCACCAGGCGGTCCGCCCCAAAGGCTTAAGGGCCTTTCAGAGGAAAGGTCCTTTGAAAAACATCCGTTTGGCTCTTGGACCGTCGGGTCGGTCCGGGGGCCCCTATCTCTAGGGAGGTGAGCCGTTGATGAACATGTCCCTGTTTATGATTTTTCCGATCGTTCTTCCTCTCCTCTCGGGGATGGCTTTCCTGCTGTTTCGCCCCAGAACGGAGAAGCGCGGGCACCGCGTCGTGACATTCGTCACCCTTGCGAACACCCTGATGGTCCTTACCGCTGTGTTCTGGGCCGGCGACGGCACCCTGACTTTGTGGCGTGCCACGGGCTCCTTGGCGCTGATGTTCCGCATGGACGTGCTGTCCCGCACCTTCGCCGTCCTGGTATCCGTGATCTGGCCTCCGGTGACCTTCTACGCCTTCGGCTATCTGAAGCATCGCCCGCCGGAGGAGCGATTTTTCGCCTTCTTTCTGATAACGCTCGGCATCCTGATCGGCATTGCCTGCGCGGCGAATTTCCTGACGCTCTACCTCTTCTACGAGCTGCTGACCTTCGCGACCCTGCCGCTGGTAATGCACTCCCAGAGGAAGGAGGCCATACGCGCCGCCATGAAGTACCTTTTCTACTCCATCACGGGCGCCTGCCTGGCTCTCACGGGATTTTTCTTCTTTCATCAGTACGGCGTCTCGACGGACTTCACCCCAGGCGGCGTCCTGGATGCGGCCAAGCTCGCCGGACACGAGAACCTGATGCTGACGGCCACCTTGCTGACCCTCATCGGATTTGGGGCGAAGGCAGGACTCTTTCCCATGCACGCCTGGCTCCCGACGGCGCATCCCGTCGCCCCGACGCCCGCGAGCGCGGTACTGTCCGGGCTCATCACCAAGGCGGGGGTCGTCGCCACCGCACGGATCATTTATTTCATGGCCGGCCCTCGGTTTCTACGCGGCACCTGGGTACAGACGACGCTGATCTGCCTCTCGCTCCTCACCATCTTTATGGGGTCCATGCTGGCCTACATGGAGAAGCACCTGAAAAAACGAATCGCCTACTCGTCCGTCAGCCAAGTGTCCTACATCCTCTTCGGCCTGATGCTGCTTACCCCGGAGGGCGTGGCCGGAGCGCTGCTGCAGCTTGTGGCTCACGCCTTCGCCAAAAGCTGCCTGTTCCTGGGCGCTGGGGTCGTCATCTATTTCAGGCTGCCCAACTCGAACTATCATTACGTCGACCAGCTCAGGGGCGTGGGAAAGGAGCTGCCCGTCACCCTTACCTGCTTTACCCTGGCCTCCATGTCCCTGATCGGCGTCCCCCCCACCGGAGGTTTTGTCAGCAAATGGTACCTTGCGGTCGGGGCGCTCCACCCCGGGCTCGGGCGAATGGGACTGATCGGGGTGATCGTCCTGCTGATCAGCGCAATACTCACGGCGGGCTATCTGCTGCCCATCGTCACCAGCGCTTTTTTCCCCGGCAAGGACTATGACTACAGCAAGCCGATGCCTCCCAGACCGCCTCTCAAGATGCAGATTCCTCTGATCCTCTTCAGCGCCGCCACCTTGGCGACGGGCATGTTCGCAGGCCCTCTGCTGCGATACTTCCAGCGGTTCACAGCAACCATCTTCTAAAGTTAGAGGACAAGTCCAATGACAGCCTTGTTTCTCCTCCTTCCCATCCTGATTCCGTTCATCGCCGCTTTGGGCCTGGCCTCAATGAGGCCCCGGTCCCGAACGCGGCTCGCGCTCGTCGCAGGGACCGTCGCGACGGCGAACACGCTGTTCACACTGCTGATCGTCCGGAACGCCCCTGCGGACACCTTGACCCTCCTTCGCCTCTCCCCTCGGCTGTCGTTCGCTCTGCACCTTGACGGCCTGGGGGCGACTTTTGCCGTGATCGTGGCTCTGCTCTGGGTGCCGACGACGCTCTACGCCCTCGAGTACATGAAGCACGAAGGACGAGAAAAAGCCTTCTTTGCCTGGTTCACCCTGACCTACGGCGTGGTGCTCGGTATCGCCTTCTCGGCAAACCTCCTGACCCTCTACTTTTTCTACGAGCTCATGACCCTGACCACGCTGCCGCTCGTGATGCACGCCATGGACGACCGGGCTCGGGCCGCAGGGAAAAAGTACCTGACCTACTCCGTGGGGGGGGCCTCCTGCGCCTTCGTCGTTTTGGTTTTTACAGCGCTGCACGGAGCCGGAGCCCCTTTCGCGATGGGGGGAAACCTCGACGACACGGTCCTGGCCGTGCCCCGCAACACGCTGCTCACTCTCTACTTTCTGGGCTTCCTGGGGTTCGGCGTCAAGGCCGCGGTCTTCCCGTTCCACGGATGGCTTCCGGCTGCGTCCGTAGCTCCCACGCCGGTCACGGCGCTGCTCCATGCCGTTGCGGTCGTGAAGGGCGGCGTCTTTGCGATCATCCGCCTGACCCACTTCGTCTTCGGCCCCGGCCTTCTGCTCGGAAGCTGGGCCCAGACCGCCGCTCTGGCGCTGGTTTGCTTCACGATCGTCTACGGGTCCGCGAAAGCCTTGGCCTCACAGCACCTGAAGCTGCGCTTCGCCTACTCCACCGTCGCCCAGCTTTCCTACATTCTTCTGGGAGCAATTCTGCTGACGCCCGAGGGCCTGGTGGGAAGCCTGACCCACATGGCCGGGCACGCGCTGATGAAGATCAACCTCTTCTTCTGCGCGGGCGCGATCCTGTACAAGACACACCGGGAGTATCTGTACGACATGCGCGGCATAGGGGTGGGGATGCCCAAAACGCTCTTCTGCCTCGCGGTATCGGGAATGGCCCTCGCCGGCCTGCCGCCCCTGGCGGGATTCGTGGGCAAGTGGCAGATCGGAACCGCGGCCGCCACCGCTCCCTACGGCTACATCGGCATCGCCGCCCTGATGCTCTCCGCGCTGCTGACGGTGCTCTACATCTTCTCCGTGCTGGGCATCGCCACCATGCCCGGCCGCAACTTCGACTTCGACGCAGCCAACAAGGGGGTCGAGGACCCAAACATCCTGATGACGGGACCGATGTTCACCCTGGCCATCGCGGCCATACTGTACGGCTTGTATTCGGAATCCGTGCTCCGCTTCTTCGGACGGATCGCCGCCGGATTGCTGTAAGACTCCCCCTCTGGGGGCGGGGCACAGCCCCATTTCATGATCGAGGTGGTCTCATGACTGGAAACCATATCCTGCTGTTCCTGATCGTCTGGCCGATGTTGGGAGGATTCATCTCCTTCCTCTCCGGGCGCGCCAGCAAACGGCTCCGCGATTACGTCGCCGACGTCGTGGCACTCGTGGAGCTCGCTGCGGTCTGTCACTGCGGGTACTTCCTGGGACACCCGGAGGCCTCGTTTCTGCGCATCGAGGGCTTCTGTGCATTGGGCCTTTCCCTGAAGCTCGACGGCTTCCGGTTCGTCTACGCCGTCGTCATCGCCTTCATGTGGACGGCCACCACCATCTTCTCCCGGGAGTACCTGGCCCACTACCGGAACCGGAACCGCTACCACCTGTTCGTCCTCATGACGCTCGGGGCCATCATGGGCGTTTTCCTCTCCGCAAACCTCTACACCACCTTCATCTTCTTCGAAATCATGTCCCTGACCTCCTACATCATGGTGATCCAGGACGAGACCCGCGCCGCCCTGCGCGCCGCGGAGACTTATCTGGCCATCACCATCATCGGCGGAATGGTTACCCTCCTGGGGCTTTTCCTGCTCTATATTCAGACCGGAACGCTCGATATGGCCCTGCTTCCCGTGGCTACAGCCAGCATGCTCAACCGCTCGGAGCTCTATCTCGCGGGAATCCTCATCTTCGTGGGATTCGGGGCCAAGGCGGCCGTCTTCCCCCTCCACGTCTGGCTGCCCACGGCCCATCCCGTGGCCCCCGCGCCGTCCAGCGCCCTGCTCTCCGGCGTCCTCACAAAGTCGGGTCTGTTCGGCATCCTCGTGCTCAGCACGGGCATCTTCCTCCACAACGCGCTCTGGGGGCTGCTGCTCCTCGCGCTCGGAATTTGCACCATGGTCGGCGGTGCGGTCCTTGCCCTCTTCTCGGTGGACATCAAGCGGACCCTCGCCTGCTCCTCCATGTCCCAGATCGGGTTCATCCTCACCGGCATCGCCATGCAGTGCTTTCTCGGCGAGGACAACGCTCTGGCGGTCCGGGGCTCCATGGTCTACATGGTCAACCACTCGCTGGTCAAGCTGGTGCTCTTCCTGGCCGCTGGCGTCATCCACATGAACCTCGGGAAGCTGAACCTCAACGAGATCCGGGGCTACGGCCGCGGCAAGCCCCTGCTCCTCTACGTCTTCTCCATGGGCGCTCTGGGACTGACGGGAATGCCCCTCTGGAGCGGGTACGTCGGCAAGACGCTCATCCACGAGAGCATCGTCGAGCACATCCACCAGCTGCACGCTCCCGAGCATACCGGAGCCCTCTCCGAGCTTCTCCACTCCGGCCTTTTCACTCCGGAAAACGAGGTGTTCCTGTTCCAGATCGTGGAATGGCTGTTCCTGATCTCGGGCGCCCTGACCGTGGCCTACATGCTCAAGCTCTTCACGGCCCTGTTCCTGACCGAGCCGCCGCCGCGTCACACGCACTCGAAACGCGCCTACATGAGCGTTCCGAGCGCAGCGGTCCTGTGCCTGTCCGCCTCGATCCTCCCCCTGCTGGGGTTTTTCCCCAACCGCCTCATGGACCCGATCGGGGCGATGGGCTCCTCGTTCATGAACGGCTCACCCCACGCCCACCCCGTTCACTATTTCGCCTGGTCCAACCTGAAGGGCGCGGTTCTGACCCTGACCCTGGGCGCCGCCTTTTATTTCCTGATCGTCTACGCCCGCCTGATGCGGTGCGACTCGGAGGGGCGACGCTACTACGTCGACCTCTGGCCCAAGTGGCTGGATCTGGAACGCTTTCTCTACCGCCCTTTACTCACCGGCCCCCTGACGTTCCTGGGCGCCCTGTTCGCCCGGTCGGCCGACTTCCTCTGCGATGGCCTGGGCGTCTGGTGCTTCTCCCGCGGGCTGCCGTTCCTCAGCGCATTGTTCGCCAGGGCCACAAGCTCCCTGCTTGACGGTCCCGTCTCCTGGATGCTCGCCCGGATCTTAACCAAGCCTCCTTCGCTCCCCTCCAGGAATAGAGGCGAAGGACCTGCCAAGCCGGCCGAAAAGGACTCCCCCGTCTCCTTCAGGACATTTCTTCCGTCAAGCCTGGCCTACAGCCTGCTGACCTTCAGCCTGGGGTTCCTGTTCGTGCTGTTCTATCTGCTGCTCTGATCCCATCTCCCCTGTCGGGCCGTGCCGGGCACGAATACTCCGTCGGACGCTCCGCCCTCGCCTCGAGGCAGGCCAGGGAGCGCCGCAGGGACATCAGACGAAGAACCGGCTCCTCGGGGCTACCCCCCTAAGAGCCGGCTTCCTGTCTGTCGATGCAGTGCAATGCCTGAGCCAGACAGACCATTTTCAGTCGGTAATAGACGTTCTGCCCCTCCCGGCGATCCTCCAGGATCCCGAGCTGACGCATCACCGCCAGGTGCTTGCTGGTGGTCGTCCGGTCGCAGGAAAAATGCTCCGCGATCTCGCAGGCGCAGAGCTCCCGCTCCTCCAGCATCTCCGCGATGGCGATGCGCACCGGATGCGCCAGCCCCTTCAGGATCTCCGCCTTGCGGCGCACCCGCTCCTCCCCGGCCAATCCCATCCCGCTCCCCCCTTCCGTCGGCCCTCCGTCCATCCCGCCGGCCCCGGCGATCGGGACTCCATCAGGGTCGAAGCGCCGTTATCAGGGCGCTCGAGGACAAGCCCTTCAGGGCGAGCAACTCCTCCTCGCTCAGCGCGCCCACATCCTGACTCAAGATCTCCGCGTTCACCTCGTGAGGCTTCGTCGGGACGACGCGCACATCGAAAAAGCCCGCCCTCTCCAGTCCCGCCTTGTACTCCTCCAACGGAAGAGCGCCGGCCAGTCACCCGCTCCAGGCCGAGGGACTCATCCTGAGCCTGTCCGGAACCGGCTTCAGCAGCACGACGTCCGAGACGCAGAAACGTCCGCCCGGGGCCAGGACCCGTGCGGCCTCAGAGAAGACCGCGCCCTTGTCCGGCGAGAGGTTGATGACGCAGTTGGAGATCAGAACGTCCGCGCTGCCGTCGTAGAGCGGCAGTTCCTCGATACACCCCCTCAGGAGCACCACGTTCCTCAGCCCCAGGCGCTCGAGGTTCCTCCTCGCCCGCGCCAGCATCCCGGGCGTCATGTCCAGCCCGTAGACCAGCCCCCGCTCTCCGACGGCGCGCGCCGCCAGGATCAGGTCCAGCCCCGCCCCACAGCCCAGGTCCAGAACGCGCTCCCCGGGGACGAGCCGCGCCGCCTCCACGGGGTTCCCACAGCCGAAGGAATGCTCCGCCGCCTCCCCCGTTCCCTCGAGTGCCGCGGAATCGTAGTTGCCCCGCGTCATGTCCGTCACCGTATCGGCCACGGAACCCCGACCGGCGGCGCGGCGCTCTATGGCCGTGCCGTAAGAATCCCGCACCATCCTCCGGATACTCCTCGCTCCCTCCCGCATCCTCTTCCCCCCTCCGGAACGCAACAAGCCGTCCCGATCAATATGTGGCATTTATGCCACGTGGCGATTATACCACACAAGAAAGGAAGATTCGGATGCCTGTCGTCCCGAGGCCCCGGGCTGCGCCGAACGACGGACCCCGGCCGCTCCCGCGGGATCCGGGGGATCCCGCGGCGCGCCGGTCCGCCGCCTCGAGCGGGGGATCGAGGAGAATCCGGCTCAGGATCGGGGGCCGGCCGGCAGGGGCTCCACGAACAATTCGGCCCGCGAATAGAGCGCCGCCCGGCCCGCCATCTTCACCCGCTCCCCGTCCAGCCTGCAGTACAGAGTGCCGCCCCGCCGCGACAGCTGCCGGGCGACCATCGTCTCCTTGCCCAGGCGAGCGGACCAGAACGGGATCAGGTTGCAGTGGGCGGAGCCGCAGACCGGGTCCTCGTCCACCCCCAGCTTAGGGAAGAAGGCCCGGGAGACGAAGTCGAACTCCGACCCGCGCGCCGTAACGATCACGCCCAGCCCGTCCGCAAGGCGGGTCAGCCTCGAAAAGTCCGGCTTCAGGTCGCGCACCTGCGCCTCGTCCCGCAGGAGGAACATCAGGTCGCGCCTGAGGTACGTCTCGGTCGGCACCACGCCCAGAGCCTCGGCCATCGCTTCGGTGGGGGCATGAGGTTCCGGAACGAGACTGGGGAAGTCCAGTTCGTACAGATCCCCCTTCCGGGCGACGGTCAGTTCGCCGCCCGCGGTCTCGAAACTCAGGGACTCCCGCCCGGGCTCGACGAATCGGTCGATGACGAAGGCCGTCGCCAGAGTGGCGTGCCCGCACAGGTCGATCTCCCCTCCGGGGGTGAACCAGCGCAGCCGGTAGCGCCCCCCGCCCCCCACGGCAAACGCCGTCTCCGAGAGGTTGTTCTCCGTGGCGATGTTCTGCATGAGCGCATCGGCCGGCCAGTCCTCCAGGACGCACACCCCCGCGGGGTTCCCCTCGAAGACTCGGTCCGCAAAGGCATCCACGACGTAATACTGCATTCTGCAAGCCTCCCTTCCGATTGAGCCGGGCCGAAAACGGCCCGCCTCAATCGTCCTGCCAGGTCAGGGCGAACTGCGCCATCGTGCCCGTACCGGTCCAGAGCACGTCCTCGTTCAGGTCGAACTTCGGGTGGTGGTGCGGGTAGTCGCGCCCGCCGCCGAAGGTGGAGGGATGGAAGAAGAACACGCCCGGCGCCTTTTCCAGGAAGAACGCCATGTCCTCCCCGCCCATGGTCGGCTCGTCGACCTCGCGGACGTGTTCGGGGCCCACCACCGCTCCGGCCGCGCGCAGCAGCTTCGCCGTCATCTCGGGCGCGTTGGTCGTGGGGGGCGGTCCGTAGTGGAACTCCACGGACGCGCTGCCCCGCATGGCGGAGGCCACCCCCTCGACGATCCCGCGGATCCGGTCCTGCAGCTCCTTGCGGGTTTCGGCCGTGAGCGCGCGCAGCGTCCCCTTCATCACGCAGTCGGGCGGGACGATGTTGCCCGCCGAGCCGCTCTGGAACGTCCCGATCGTCAGCACGGCCGGGGCCAGAGGGCTGATCTCGCGGCTCACGATGGTCTGGAGCGTCGTGTAGATCTGGCAGCCGATGGCGATGGGGTCGATCGTGCGGTGCGGGGTCGCTCCATGGCCGCCCTTGCCCGTGACCGTGATGGTGAACATGTCGGCCGCGGCCATCAGGGGGCCGTTGCTGTAGCCGATCTCGCCGGCGTCGACCCCGGTCCAGAAGTTGCCCGTGTGGAGCCCGATGAAGGCGTCGACCTTCGGGTTCTCAAGCACCCCGTCCGCGATCATCGCGGGCGCGCCCGACCCCGTCTCCTCCGAGGGCTGGAAGATCAGCTTGACGGCCCCCTTCAGCTTGTCGCGGTGCGCCGTCAGCAGCCTGGCCGCCCCCAGGAGCATCGCGGTATGGGCGTCGTGCCCGCAGGCGTGCATGCGCCCGTCCACCGTGGAGGCGAACGGCAGGCCCGTCTCCTCGCGAACGGGAAGGGCGTCCATGTCCGCCCTCATCCCCAGAACCTTTCCGGGCAGATCGCCCCGGATCACCGCGGCAACGCCGTTTTTGGCGACACCCGTCCGGATCTCCGTCACCCCCATCTCCCCGAGCCGCTCCACCACAAAGGCCGCCGTCTCGACGGTGTCGAACCCCAACTCCGGGTGCGCGTGCAGGTGGCGGCGCCACTCCACGAGCTGCGCGTTCAGCTTCCCGGCCTCTTCCCTGATGTTCACGTCCTTCATTGCAGGCTGGAACCTCCCTCCGAAATCGTGCCGCGGGGCCTTCGGCCCCCCGCGTCCCTGTGCGTTCCCTCGCGAACGCCGCCTCTTTTGCCTCCGTCTATTGTACTTCCATCCCCCGTTATTTGCCCCCAGGGGCTGCCAAATCATGGCGCGCGGCCGAAACCGTCCGACTTTTGGACCACAAACCAATTGACGACCTTGATTTTCTTTTGCTTTAAGGCTATATTATTCGACAAAACAAAATCGGGCAATCCAGACCCCCGGCAAAGACATTCCAAATCAGGGTTTTCCCTTTGAGAAACTGGATTCCCGTTCGGCAAGCCAACCCAAGGACCTCGTTCATCAAAAATACTTTTCGAGAAAGAGGCGAATTGCCATGCGTCCGACACGCACACTCTGGAACCTGATGGGAAGCCTGCAAAACGTCATCATGGTGCTGTCCTCGGTCACCATCGTCGCACTCATCCTGGTTCAGGTGCTCCTGCGCTACTTCTTCATGATGCCCCTCATGGGCGTCGAAGAACTGGCCTGCCTGTGCGGCTTCTGGCTCTATTTCATCGGGGCCGCCAACGGCGCGCGCGAACGGAGCCACATCAAGGCCGACCTGCTGAACGTCTTCATCAAGAACGAACGGTGGCTCTCCGCGGCAAAGGCGCTTTCGTCCCTGATCCTGCTCGTGCTCGCCACCTTGTTCGTGGAATGGACCTTCAGCTACCTCCGCTGGTCGGTGAAGTCCTGGGAGCGCTCTCCGGCCCTGTCCATCCCCATGGTCTACGCCCAGGCAAGCCTCTTGGTCAGCGCAGTTCTCATGCTTTTCTATTTCTTCGTGGAGTTTTTGGACTACGTCAGGCAGGTCCTGGGCTACAGCCCCTTCAACCCGGAACTCTATCAGAGCGAGCAGGAGTGTGAGTAGCCATGCACATCGTCATCGACCTCGTCATTCTGATCGGCACCATCATCATCGGCATTCCCGTTCCGTTCTGCTTCATGGCGGCGGCGCTCTACATGGGCGTCATCTACTTCCCCGACTTCTCCTTCCTGGCCACGGTCGGGTTCCGCGGGCTGAACTCCCTGACGCTGCTGTCCATCCCCTTCTTCATCATGGCGGGCTCCCTGATGAGCTCCGCCGGCATAGCCGAACGGCTCACGAACTTCGCCAACTCCATGCTCGGAAGGATGCGGGGCGGGATGGGGGCCGCAACCATCGTGGCCTGCGCGATCTTCGGGGCGATCTCCGGCACCTGCTCCTCCGCGGTGGCCTGCATCGGCAGCATCATGATCCCGCGGCTCGAGCAGCTGGGCTACCCCAGAAGCTACAGCACCGCCATGGTGAGCTGCGCCTCCGTCCTCGGGCAGCTGATCCCCCCGAGCGTCCCCATGATCCTCTACGGATGGGTGACCCAGCAGTCCGTGGCGGCGTGCTTCCTGGCCACGGTCGTTCCCGGCCTTCTGCTCATGACCATTTTCTGCGTGATCAACTACTTCATGTGCAAGAAAATACCGACGATCCAGGTCGACCCGCCCCTCCCGGCGGCGGAGCGCAACCGGGAGATCCGTCTGGCCTTCAGAAAGGGGATTTGGAGCCTTCTGATGCCCCTGATCATCCTGGGGGGCATTTACGGCGGCGTCACCACCCCGACCGAGTCGGCCGCGGTCGCCGTGGCCTATTCCATCCTGGTGGGCTTCCTGATCCACCGCGAGCTCAAGTTCAAGACGCTCTGGAAGGCCTTCTGCGCCTCCGCGACCACCAGCGGCGTCATCTGCCTCATGCTGTTCTTCGTGACCATCCTGGGGCGGGTCTACACCATGCAGCAGGTCCCCATGAAGATCTCCGAGTACCTGATCGGCCTGTCGGACAACAAGTACGTCATCCTCTTCATGGTCAACATCTTTCTGATCATCATCGGGATGCTCATGGACGACCTCAGCGGGACGATGCTCGTGGCGCCGCTGCTCATGCCCCTGATGCTGAAGATCGGGGTCCATCCCATCCATTTCGCCGCCATCCTGGGGACCAACCTGGGGCTCGGCAACGTCACCCCTCCCACCGCCCCCATCCTCTACCTCGGCGGACGGATCGGGAACGTGCCCATCAACGCCTACATCAAGCCCGCCCTGGTCTTCATGATCGTGGGACACCTCCCGGTCATCCTGTTGACCACGTACCTTCCCGAACTCTCGCTTTGGCTGCCCAGGCTGCTGATGGGCATCCGTTAGGGCGAGAAACCGGGCCGAAGGGGGAGATGAATCCGACGGAAACGCTTTTGTCCCCATACGCTTCTTTTTGTCGCCGCCCCGCGGGCCTCACCGCACCGTTACGCATTCATCCGGTCAGGAGGGATAACACATGAAAAACAGTCGCCGTCTTTTCGTCCTGCTTCTCGCCGCCGCCGTCCTCATGGCATTCTTCTCCGTTCCCGCCGCGGCCGAGCCCGAGTACAAATGGCGCTTGGCCCAGGTCCACCCCGTCGGCAGCGATTACGACACGCGCGCCAAGGAATTCGCCCGCAAGGTGAGCGAGCGCACCAACGGGCGCATCCACATCGACGTCTTCTCCGGCGGAGTTCTGGGGGACTGGACCGAGACCTTCGAAATGCTGATGCGCGGGTCCCTCGAGATGAACATGGCCCAGGCGAACGCCAACTTCGACCCCAAGCTGAACCTGGCCTACTACTTCCCCTATCTGGTGAAGGACATCGAGGAGGCCAAGAAGGTCTACGGCAAGGACGGCTGGGCCTACAAGATCGTCCAGGACCTCTGGGCCGCCCACAACATCAAGGCCCTGGCGGTCATTCCGCTGGGCATGGCGGGGGTCTCCCTGAAGAGCAAGCCCGCCAGCTACGCGGATCCGGAGGTCCACAACAACATGAAGGTCCGCGTCATGCCGATCAAGCCCTGCGAGATGACCTACGAGGCGATGGGCTACATCGCCACCCCGATCCCCTACGCCGAGACCTACAGCGCCATCCAGACCGGAATCGCCGACGGACAGATGGGAGGCCCCCCCTTCCAGGCGTGGCAGTTCAAGGACGTGAACAAGGTCTGGATCCAGTACAACGACTTCTTCGAGCCCTGGTGGATCGCCATCAACCTGGACCTGTGGAACAAGCTGTCCGAGGCGGACCAGGAGATCCTTCAGACGGCGGCCCTCGAGGAGTCGGCCATCCAGTGGGAGCGCGCGGCGGCCGAGGACGAGAAGTACCGCCAGAAGCTGAAGGACGAGTACGGTTGGGAGATCGTCATCCTCTCCCCCGAGGAACTGGACAGGATCGCCTCCCACGTGCGCAAGGCCGTGTGGCCCAAGCTGGAGCCGCTGCTCGGCAAGGAATTGATGGACAGAATCTACCAGGAGTCCGGCATCCCCAGACCCTAGACACCCCACACCCGGAAGAGCCGAGAGGAGATTCGAAAAGGCGGGGGGCGTCCCCGCCTTTTTGAAACTCGGCCGTGCCGGCGGAGCCGACCGAAAGGAGAACGGATTCGGATGCAGGAAAACAAGCGAAGCATGAAGTTGATCGAGGAGGAAAAGGCCCTTTCCTCCCCCGGAGCGAAGATCCCCTACTACCCCCTGGCGATCGCCAGGGGCAAGGGCGCGGTCGTGGAGGACCTCGACGGGCGGAGCTACATCGACCTTCTGGCCAGCGCCGGGGCGGTCAACACCGGGCACTGCCATCCCAAGGTCGTCCAGGCCATCAGGGATCAGGCGGAGAAGCTGATCCTCTACACGCCCGTCTACATGTACCAGGAGCCCGTGGTCCGGCTCTCCAGGGAGCTCGTGTCCATCGCCCCCGGGCCCCATCCCAAGCGGGTGTTCTACGGCCTCTGCGGTTCGGACGCCAACGACGGCGCCATCAAGATGGCCCGCGTCGCCACGGGGCGTCCCAAGATCGTCTCCTTCATCCGTTCCTACCACGGGAGCACGTTCGGCGCCATCTCCCTGTCGGCGATCAGCTTGCCGATGACCCGGTCGATCGGTCCCCTGCTGCCCGAGATCTTTCACGTGCCCTATCCCGACCCCTACCGTCCCCCCGTGGCCGGGATGACGCCGGACCAGGTCTCCGACTACTGCATGGAGCAGATCCGCATCGCGTTCGAGAGCTCCATCCCGGCCGACGAGGTGGCCGCGTTCATCATCGAGCCCATACAGGGCGACGCCGGCCTGATCGTCCCCCCCGTCAAGTTCATGGAGGACCTGCGCGCGCTCTGCGACAGGCACGGGATCCTCTTCATCTCGGAGGAGGTGCAGCAGGGGTTCGGGCGCACCGGAAAGTGGTTCGGCATCGAGAACTTCGGCGTGGTCCCCGACGCGGTGGTCCTGGGCAAGGCCATCGCCTCGGGACTTCCCCTGAGCGCGGTCGTCGCGCGGGCCGAGCTCATGGAGGGGATGGAGGCCCCCGTGCACCTCTTCACCGCGGCCGGGAATCCCGTCTGCTGCGAGGCCGGCCGGGCCACCATCGAGGTGATCCGCGAGGAGGGGCTGCTGGAGCACGCCTCCGAGCTCGGAGAACACGTCCTCGGGCGTTTCCGGGAGATGCAGAAGCGCTACGCCTTCATCGGGGACGTGAGGGGCATCGGCCTCTCCATAGGCGTGGATTTGGTGACGGACCGGGACACGAAGGAACGCCACCGCGTCGCCGCCTCGAAGATCTGCTACCGGGCCTGGGAAAAGGGGCTGCTGCTGTCGTTCTTCAGCGGGTCCGTGCTTCGCATCCAGCCGCCGCTGGTCATCACCCGCCAGGAGATGGACCGGGCCTTGGATATAATAGAGGAAAGCATGGAGGAATTCGAACGAGGCCGGATACCCGACTCCGTCCTCGAGTGCGTGAAGGGCTGGTGACCTTCCACAACGGAACTCCGTGCCTCACTTTAGTCCGGTCGAGGTGCAGATGATGATCCACAAGAAGCCCCTGCTCTATGCAAATGCCCCGGCGGGCCCCGCCGGGGCCGTCCCTGAGCGCTCGGAGGTCCCCGAGCGCGACCGATGGAACCTGGAGGCCATCTATCCCTCCCCCGAGGCCTGGGAGGCGGCCTTCGCCGACCTGTCCCCGCGGATCGACGCCCTGGCGGAGCACGCGGGGAGCCTGGGGGAGGGGCCGGCCGCGCTCCTGTCCTACCTGAGGGCCGAGGAGGCCGTGTCGCTGGAGCTCGGCAAGCTCTACGTCTACGCCAACATGAAGAGCCACGAGGACCTGCGCGTCGCGCGCCACATGGAGATGGCCGGCCGGGCCGAGACCCTGGCGACCCGCCACGGCGCCGCCTGCGCCTTCTTCCGGCCCGAGGTCCTCTCGATCCCCGAGGCCGAACTCAGGCGCTGGATCGCCGAGGACGAGGACCTTCGGCTCTACGACTTTCTGCTCTCCGAGATCCTCCGGGAGAAGGAGCACGTGCTCTCCGCCTCCGAGGAGGAGCTCCTGGCCCGCACGCGCGAGCTCTCCGCCGTCCCGGAGAACGCCTTCACCCTGCTGACGGACGCGGACCTGAAGTTCCCCGACGTCCGCGACGAGAAGGGGGACACGGTCGAGCTGACCGAGGAGCGCTACTACCGTCTGAGCCGTTCCCCGGACCGCTCGGTGCGCCGCGCCGCCTTCCTGGGCATCCACGAGACCTACGCCTCGTTCCGCAACGCCATCGGCACGCTCTACTCGGGCTCCGTGAAGGGCGACCTGTTCTACGCCCGCGCCCGGCGCCACGAGGACAGCCTGGCCATGGCGCTCTTCGGCGACAACGTCCCGACGCGCGTCTACGACAACGTGGTGGGCACCGCGGACCGGTTCGCGCCCCTCATGCACCGCTGCGTCGGCCTGCGCCGGCGCGCCCTGGGGCTCGACGAGCTCCACTACTACGACCTGAACGTCCCGCTGTCGGAGGAGCCCCTCGCCGACATCCCCTACGAGGAGGCCTGCGACCTGGCGGTCCGGGCCCTGGAGCCCCTGGGGCCGGACTACGTCGCCGCCCTGAAGCGGGGCTTCTCGGAGCGATGGATCGACGTCCGAGAGAACCAGGGCAAGCGCAAGGGCGCCTACTCCTGGGGGTCCTACGGGACGAACCCCTACGTGCTGCTGAACTACAACGGGACCCTGCGCGACGTCTTCACCCTGGTCCACGAGATGGGGCACTCCCTGCACTCGTGGTACTCCCACGCGGCCCAGCCCCAGGTCTACGCCGACTACACGATCCTGCTGGCGGAGGTGGCCTCCACCACCAACGAGGCGCTGCTGCTGGGGCACCTGCTGAAGCGGAGCGGGACGGAGTCGGAGAAGAAATGGCTTCTGAACTACTTCTACGACATGGTCCGGACGACGTTCTTCCGTCAGGCCATGTTCGCGGACTTCGAGCGGCGCACCCACGCCCGGGTCGAGGAGGGCGGCGCCCTGACGCCGGAGTGGATGAACGAACTCTGGGGGGACCTCAACGCCCGGTACTACGGCCCGGAGCTGACCATCGACCCCGCCCTGCACGCGGAGTGGGCCCGGATCCCGCACTTCTACTCGGCCTTCTACGTCTACAAGTACGTGACGGGCTTCACGGCCGCGGGCGCCTTTGCGGACTCCATCCTGAAGGGCGAGGACGGGGCCCGGGAGCGCTACCTGACGTTCCTGAAAAGCGGCGGCAGCGACCACTCCCTGAACATCCTGAGGCGTGCCGGCGTGGACCTGACGGAGGCGGAGCCCTTCGAGCGCACCATGAGCCTCTTCGAAAGGAGGCTCGACGAGGGAGAGGAGCTGTGGAAATCATGACGGAACCGATCGTCCGGCTGGAGCATATCTCCAAGAGCTTCGCGGGCGTGCCGGCGCTCGCCGACGTCTCGTTCGAGCTGCGCGGGGGGGAGGTCCATGCCCTCCTGGGCGAGAACGGCGCGGGCAAGTCCACGCTCATGAAGATCCTGAGCGGCGTCTACCTGCGCGACGAGGGGCGCATGACCGTGCTGGGCAGGGAGGTCGGGGACCTGACCCCCAAGGGGGCCAAGGAGCTGGGGATCGCCATCATCCACCAGGAGCTGAACCTGTGCACGCACCTGACGGTGGCGGAGAACATCTTTCTGGGCCGCGAGGTCGTCCGGGGCGGCCGGCTCGCCGACCGGGAGATGAACGACCGGGCCGCGGAGATCCTGGAACGGCTCAACATCGCCATCCCGCCCACGACCCCTGTGGGGGACCTCCCCGTCTCCAAGCAGCAGATGGTGGAGATCGCCCGGGCGCTGTCCGAGGACGCGCGCATCCTGATCATGGACGAGCCCACCTCCGCGCTCACCTCGCGTGAGATCGACGACCTGTTCGCCATCATCCGCACCCTGCGCGCATCCGGGCGGGGCATCGTCTACATCTCCCACCGCCTGGAGGAGCTCAGGCACATCGTGGACCGCGTCACGGTGCTGCGCGACGGCCGTTGGATCACGACCCTCGATTTCGCGGACACCTCCTTGCCGGAGCTCATCGCCCACATGGTGGGGCGCGAGATCACGGAGCAGTTCCCGCGCGTGCGCTGCCCGAAGGGCAAAAAGATCCTGGAGGTCCGCGGGCTCTCCGCGGGCCGGGCGGTGCGCGACGTCGGCTTCGAGCTCCACGAGGGCGAGATCGTCGGCGTGGCCGGCCTGATGGGCGCGGGCCGAACCGAGATGACCCGCGCGATCTTCGGCGCCGACCCGCGCGACGGCGGGGAGATCCTGCTGGACGGGGAGCCCGTGAAGATCGAGAAGCCCCTCGACGCCATCGAGGCGGGCATCGTCCTGGCCCCGGAGGACAGGAAGAAGGACGGGCTGTGCACCCGCCTGAGCGTCCGGGAGAACATCGCCCTGCCCAACCTGGACGCCATGGCCGGAGGCTCGGGCGTCGTCGATCGAGGCAAGGAGCGCCGCACGACGGACGACACGGTGCGGTCCCTGCGCGTCCGGCTCGCGAGCCCGGAGCAGGCCGCGGAGAGCCTGTCGGGCGGAAACCAGCAGAAGGTCGTGATCGGCAAGTGGCTGGCGCGCAACTCCCGCGTGGTGCTGTTCGACGAGCCGACCCGGGGCATCGACGTGGCGGCCAAGACGGAGATCTACAACCTGATGAACGACCTGAAGCAGCGGGGGATCGGGGTGCTGTTCGTCTCCTCCGAGATGCCGGAGGTCCTGGGGGTGTCCGACCGCGTCCTGGTGATGTGCGGCGGACGCATCACCGGCGACTTCCCGGTGGAGGAGGCGACGCAGGAGCGGATACTGGAGTGCGCCACCCGCTTCACGGCCTGAATTTCAAATGGGGGATGAACGATGCCGGAAAACGAGCTGTACCAGCGTAAGTCCTTTTTGTTGCAGGCCCTGACGGGCCGGGGCATGGGCCAGGTCTGGACGGCCCTGCTGGGCCTGATCCTGCTCTGCGTGGTGTTCAGCGGGCTCAACCCGGTCTTCCTCTCCAGCCGGAACGTCAGCAACCTGCTGCGCCAGATCGCGCCGATCCTGCTGATCGGCATCGGGCAGTCCTACGTGCTCATCACGGGCAACATCGACCTCTCGATCGGCTCCGTGGTCGGGATGAGCTGCATGATCTCCGCCACCCTCATGACCAAGGGGATGAACCCCTGGGCCGCGGTGGCGGTCACCCTCGTTGCCTGTCTGGCCGTCGGGGTCGCCAACGGCTGGCTGGTGGCGAAGTTCAGGCTTCCGCCCTTCATCGCCACTCTGGGGACCATGACCGTGGCGCGCGGCATCGCGCAGATCGTCAACAACAACTACAACACCGACTCCATCGGCAAGGGCGCCCAGATGTTCCGGGACCTCTTCTACTACGGGCGCACCGGCGGCGTCTACAACACCATCTGGATCGCCGCGGCGCTCTGGCTCGTCTTCAACTTCCTGCTGCGCCGGACGCGGACCGGCCGCCACATCTACGCCGTGGGCAGCAACGTCGAGGCGGCGCGCCTTTCGGGCGTGGACGTCGTCTCCACGACCACCAAGGCCTACCTGGTCAGCGCGTTCTGCTCCTGCGTCGTGGGGCTGATCGTCTGCGCCACGAGCGGGATGGGGACCATGGACGCGGGGACGATGTACGAGCTCTACGCCGTCGCGGCCTCCGTCATCGGCGGCGTCAGCACGCTGGGCGGACAGGGGCTGCTGCTGGGCACCGTGGTCGGCGCCTCCATCTGGGGCGTGCTCCAGAACGGGCTCCAGTTCGCGGGGGCTCCCGTGGCCATCCGCAACATCGCCATCGGGGCGATCGTCGTCGTCTCCGTGCTGCTGGACGTCCTGGTCCGCAGCCGCGGCAAGAGGCGGCGGAGCGGAAAGCAGAAGGAATGACAGAGTCCCGCCTCCGCATTTCGACGCTTTACCCCCCCTCCCTTCCGGCTATGATGGGGTGCAGTTTCGGCCCTCTCCTCCGGGAGCGGCGCCAAAACGCGGGGCGTTCGTTTTTTGCGGAATTCCTGCGGTGCCCTCGAGGCCGAAGGGGCGCCGTGCGCATCCACGGGATCGGCCGATTCTAAAATTTTCGAGGAGGCGTTGTACATGAGGAAAGTTACGGGTTTGCTGCTCTGCTTCACGCTGCTTTTCGGTCTCGCGGCCGCTCCGGCCCTGGCCGCGGACAAGCGCAAGGTGACCCTGATCACCATGGACCAGATGGACCAGCACTGGGTCAACGTCGACGCCGGATGCAAGAAGGCGGTCGAGGAGCTGGGGACGATCGACTACACCTGGATGGCCCCGGACGTGAAGGACGACGCCAAGCAGATCGAGTGCGTCAACAACGCCGTGGCCGGGGGCGCCGAGGTGCTGCTGGTCGCCGCGAACGGCCCCACCGCCATCAGCTCCGCGCTCGAGGCCGCGGCCAAGGAGGGCGTCAAGATCCTCTACGTGGACTCCCCCGCCGACTTCCCCGGGCTCCAGACGCTGGCGACCGATAACGAGGCGGCCGGCAAGACGGCCGGGACCCAGCTTCTCGAGGCCCTGAAGGCCGCCGGCAAGGCCGAGGGCAGCATCGGGATCATCAACGTCAACGCGGCCACCGCGTCGACCGTGGCCCGCGAAAAGGGCTTCCGCGCCGCGTTCGAGGGATCGGCCTTCAAGTTGCTGGAGCCCCAGTACTGCGACGGCGACGCGGCACGCGCCAAGGACATGGCCGCCAACTTCATCACCCAGGGCTGCGTGGGGCTGTTCGGGGCCAACGAGGGTTCCACCGTCGGCGTCGGCAACGCGATCCAAGAGGCCGGCGGGGCGGTCATCGGCGTGGGCTTCGACAAGTCGGACATGATCCTCGGCCTGATCAAGGACGGGCACCTGCTCTGCACCATGGCCCAGAACCCCGTCGTCATGGGATACGAGGGCATGAAGTCCGCGGCCAGGGCACTGGCCGGCGAGGAGCTGTCGCCCAAGATGGTCGACACGGGCGTCTCCGTCCTGACCAAGGACAAGCTGTTCTAACCCGCAAATATTCTTTGCGCAGCAACCAAGGAGCCGGCTCCCGCAGATTCGGGAGCCGGCTCCTTCATGCGTGAAAAGCCGTTCCGGTCACAGGCCCAACAAATTGGGGAGCCACAGGACCGTGGCCGGAATGTACGTGATGATGAGCAGCAGGGCAAGGAGGGGGATGAGCATGACGATCAGGTCCTTGAACATCTCCCCAAGGCTGGTCTCCGCGATCTCGCACGAGACGAAGAGGCAGACCCCCAAAGGCGGCGTGCACATTCCGATGGTCAGGTTGACCGCGACCATGACCCCGAAATGCACGAGATCGATGCCGAAGGTCCTGACCAGAGGCAGGAACAGGGGGACGAATATCGTGATGGCGCTCGTGGTGTCTATGAACGTCCCCGCAATGAGAAGGATGACGTTCATCGCCATGAGGGCGCCCCACTGGGTATCGATGACCGAGAGGAGGCTCTGGGTGATGGACTGCGGGATCATCTTTACGGTCATGAACCAGATGAAGAGGCTCGCCGTCATCAGGACGGTCAGGATGATGCCGGTGGTGACGGCCGCATCCGTGAAGGCTTGGGCGATCTTTTTCCAGGAAAGCTCGCGATAGACGAGTCCACCCAGGAGCAGCGCGTAAGCCACGGCGATGGATGCCGATTCCGTTGGGGTAAAAATGCCCCCGACGATCCCTCCCACGATGATCACAGGCATGAAAAGAGCCAGGAGGGCATCCCTGAGCCCCTGCCGCACCTCGGACCATTCGGCCTTTTTCGCCCTCCCGACGTAGCCCCTGCGCTTGCTGATGAGCCAGTTCGCAATCATGAGAAACGCGCCCATCAGGATCCCCGGCACGACCCCGCCCATGAAAAGTTTGGCTATGGAGCCGCTGACGATGACGCCGTAGACGACCAGAGGGATGCTCGGAGGGATGATGGGCCCGATGGATCCTGACGTGGCAACGAGGGCTGCGGCATAGGGACGAGAATACCCCTTGGCGATCATCTCGGAGATGAGAAGAGCCCCGATGGCCGCCGTAGCCGCTATGGCAGAGCCCGTAACGGCGGCGAAGATCATGGAGGCGACGATCGCGACCATGCCCAGACCGCCCGGCCAGTGGCCGACCAGCGATTCCGAGAAGGAGGTGATGCGTTTGGATATGCCTCCGACCGCCATCAGGTTTCCGGCCAGAATGAAGAGGGGGATGGCCACGAAGGCGAAGTTGTCCATTCCGGTGAACATGCGCTGAACGATCACCTCGAGGGGAAGCCCGGTCCCGGCCAGCCCGACCAAAGTGGTGATGCCCAGGGAAAAGGAAATGGGGATCCCCAGAAGGAAGACTCCAAAAAGCGCCGCTATCCAGAGCATGGCGGCCTCACCGTCCTTCGGAGCCCGGGCTTGGGACGAAGAACGACCTCAGAAGCCGCAGGGTGTCGCCGAACAGGAACAGGAGCATGAAGCCGACGGTCACGGGAATCACCGCGTAGAGCCAGCTCATGGACAGCTGGAGATAGGGGGTGACTTGATCCGCGTTGGCTTTCACGAAGGGGATGCTGAAAAGAAAGACCGCCCCCAGGAAGACGAAGACCACGACGTTCGAGAGGAGCTCGAAGCATGGCTTGAGCGGGGCCGGAAAAAGCCGAACCAGGACGTCGATGTTGAGATGGGCTCTGTTGAAGACACCGACGGCCATGCCAAAGAAAACCGAATAGGCGAAAAAAATCCGGATGATGTCCGTCGCCCAAGGCATGGGGAGGTTGAATATGTAGCGCTGAACCACCTGCCCCAGCGTGACGGCGAAGACGACCATCAGACAAAAACCCGACAAGGCGGCGAACAGCCGCCGCAACTTCTGCATCGATCTCACTCCTCACCAGCTCCTGTGGACATGCCGCGCCCCGCAAGGACGCGACGCTCGAAAATGGGGGCCGGTTTCCCGGCCCCCAGTGCCAGATGAAGACCAGATCTCAGCGTGCTTTGGCGACCTCGTCCCTGATCCTCTGCACCAGAGCCTCGGGGACCACATCGGAGACGACCTTGTAAAGATCCTTCGTCACCTCGGCAAACGCGGCTTTATCGGGGTTCTCCTCGATCTCCACGCCGGTCTTCCGGATCGCCTCCAGGCGCTCCTTCTCCAGCTGGGCCAAGGTCTCCCGCTGATAGGCCGCCGTCTTCGCCGCGGCATCCTTCAGGATCTCCCGATGCTTCGGGTCCAGGCCCTCCAGCCACTTGGCGTTGGCGATCACCAGTGCGGGCTCGTAGGTATGCCCCGTCATGGAAATGTACTTCTGGACCTCGTAGAACTTCATGGAGTAGATCGTGGCGATGGGGTTTTCCTCCCCATCCGTCACCTTCTGCTGAAGCGCCGTGTAGAGCTCGCCAAAGGGGATGGGCGTGGCGACGGCGCCCAGGCGCCGCATGAACTCGATCCATATCTTGGACTCCTGCACCCGGATCTTGAGGTCCTTCATGTCCGCGGGGACCTTGACGGGACGGACGTTGTTGGTCATGTTCCGGAACCCGACCTCCCAGAAGGAGAGGCTGGCAAAACCCTTCTTCAGCATGTACTCCGCAAGCTCCGACCCGATGGAACCGTCGAGAGCGGCGTAGACCTGCTCCCGTCCCGGGAACAGGAAGGGGATGCCGAAGACCTGAAGCTCGGGGACGAAGCCCGCCATGTTGCTCGCGGCGACGGCCCCTATCTCCACCGTCCCCATACGGACGCTCTCCGCCAGCTCACGCTCTCCCCCAAGCTGTCCCTGCGGGAAGATCGTGATCTGCATCTCGCCGCCCGAGGCCTCCTCGACCAGCTTCTTGAAATGTTCCGCCCCGATGTTGTACTGGTGCTCCAGACTGCCCGAATGAGCGAACTTGATGTTCACCGGCGCCGCAAACGCCGCGCTCCCCAACAGAGCGGCCCACATGACAACGAAAAATCCCGCCAACGTGCTCTTCTTCATCCGTCCTCATCCTTCCTGTTTTTGAGTCGTCAAAGCGCCGTACGCCTCCGGCGCCCTGTCCTTGAACACCGTAAGGAAACTTCTGGTCCTCGCCACCTCGTCCGTATCGATGGTGACGAAGCCCGCCTCCTCCCCTTCGCCGGCGCGGAAGAGGGTCTCTCCCTTCGGCCCCAGGATCATGGAGCGGCCGCCGAATCGGGTGCCGTCCGTCGTCCCGCATCGGTTGCAGGCCACGACGAACATCTGGTTCTCTATGGCCCGGGCCCGCAAAAGGGCCTCCCAATGGTCGATCCTCGAGGCGGGCCACTCCGCGCTGACGAAGAGGACCTCCGCCCCCTCGAGCGCGTAGAGCCGGACCCACTCGCAGAAGCGAATGTCGTAGCAAATGACACAACCGGCCCTCACTCCGGCGAGATCGAAGCGGCACGTCGTGCGCCCGGGGACGAAATATTTGTCCTCATCCATCAGGCGGATCAGGTGGGCCTTGTCGTAATGTGCCACGAGACGGCCCTGAGGGTCGATGACCTGCGCACGGTTGGCAAAACCTTCGGATGTGGAGGCCAGAACGGACCCGCCGACGAACCATACTCCGTACTCACGAGCCGCCGAGCCAAGGAACTCCGCCGCGCCGGCACCCTCCGGATCGGCAAGCTGCCCCGCCCGATCGAGCGCATAACCCACGTCCCAAATTTCAGGGACGGTGACGGCAGTAGGGAGTTCGGAGGGGACGAGCGCCGATGAAAGCCAGCGGCGGAGCGTTGCCCGGTTGCGCTCGCGATCTCCCAACGCGATGTCGAACTGCAATACGCCCACGCGGATTTTCACGGTTCCACCTCAATTCCTGTCCGGAAGAACCCGGACGGAGTACTCATGACGGATTTCCCGTTCAAGGACGGGGTCCTTCAGAGAAAGCACGTAATGGCTTCCGTAAATCAACCCCTCGCCCAACACCGGCAGCGTCCCGCTGAAGAGCGCGATGCGCCCGCCCGGCATGGGGGCGTCCCCGCACGCCAGCTCGAAGAGACGCTCCGGGGGCAGCATTTTTCCCAGGGCCCCCTCCTGATAGAGCTTGCCGTCATTCCAGACCCGCAGCTCTATGGAGTCCCAATGCTCCCTCACGTCATCGACCCTCCAGCAGACCGACCCGACGGTCTTGGAGCAGACCTGCTTGGCCTTGGCCACTGAAACGGTCTCAAGGGAACGATCCGTGTGGTCGCTTGCCACCGTGACATGCAGATTGCCTCCGGCGCAGCGCGCCAGAAAGACCTCGCCCTCACCCGAGGTCGAGCCCCCGACAACCCACAGGAGCCTGGAGGACGCCACGCGCTCCGGATCCACCCAATACATCGAGGGCACAGATTCCGGCGCGGGAACCCCTATCTTTCGCAGCTCCTCGACATGGGCCCGGACGCTCGCCTGATCCCGGCCGGTATACCCCGCCGCCACACAGACGTCCCACGTCAGGGCTATTTCGTGGGACGCACCGTCCTTTCGCAACACCACCGACTTCATCCGCACATTCGATCACCTCTCCCGTTCTGGGGGCGATGTCACGCCCCTCAGGCACTCCTTGTCGTGGAGCTTCCCTATCAAAATACTCTCCGTGGAATCCAGGTGTGCCCGAATGGCCGCCTTCACGGCACTCTTCCGTCTTTTCTCCAACGCCCCGAGGATCGCGCCGTGCTCGTCCAGGACGTCGTCGTACCGCTGTTCGTCCATGGCCAGCATGCCGAACCAGATCATGTCCTCGCTGACACAGCGCCAGAATTTCTGCAGATACTCGTTTCCAGACACGGCAAAAAAAGTCGAGTGGAAGGACTGATCCGTCGTAATGAAGGTGAAGAGATCGTCCCTTGCCTTGTGCATCGCGTTGGCAAGGTCCCTCATACGCCGGACCACCGTGCCGTCGAGCCCCCCGGCAAAGGCGAGGTCCACGGCATCATCCTCCAGCACCCGTCGCGCCAGAAAGAGTTTGCGCAAATTCAAGGTGGAGGCATCGCGCACCTGGATGTTCCTTCTCGCGTTCACCGTGAGCCAGCCCTCCTGGGAAAGACGCTGGATCGCCTCGCGGACGGGCGTACGGCTGACGTTGAACTTCTCCGCAAGCTGGCGTTCCTGAAGGATCGCCCCCGGAGGGTGGACCAGAGAGAGAATGTCCGTTTTTATCCTGGCGTAGACTCCGGAGGCGAGACAATCGTCCTTCATCGGCAAGCCCTCCGCTCATCTGGTATACCAGTTGCCCTCAAGAGTATAAGGGCGACGGACCGAGGGCGTCAAGGGGTTTCATTCCACAAACAGCCGGGAACAGACCGAGCCTCCGCCCCGTCTCCGGGGCAGGGGGAAGCCGGAAAACAAGAACGACCTTTTGAGGCCCCATTCGTCCGGCACCATGACTGCCCCCGCGCATCCCGACGCTTTTTCCGGCGATCCGCCGCGACGATCCCTCCGAAGGACGCTGTCCTTGTTCGTCCTTGTTCGTCCTTGTTCGTCCTTGTTCAATGATAATTGTAGCTACGCTGAACCTTCGCTCCACCCTATAAGTGGTCAGTGAAAAGGTCACCCCCCGCAGGACAGGTCTTTTTGGATAATACCGGCATGAAGCAGAAGCGAGCGGCGTTGTCGCAAAAAGATATCAAGCGCATCAAGGTCTTGGAGCTGGTGGTCAACGGGATGGTGACCAATCAGGAGGCTGCGGAGTCCTTAAAGCTCTGTCGGAGGCAGATCATCAGACTCGGGAAAAAGTACCTGGAACAAAGCGAAACAGGCATCGTTCACGGCAACAGAGGCAGACATCCTCTGCACAGGATTGGAGAGCACATCCGACTCAAAGTGCTCGGTCTCTACCGGGAGCGGAAGCTTTTCCTACAGGGGACAAACCTATGCCCCAACCACCCCTGGAAGCGCTCTTTCAGGAAAAACGATCACCCTATCTCGGGGCTGGGGGAAACAAAGGCGACATTTTCTCTGAACACTTGGAGGTGACTTTTTCTCTGGCTATTGACATCATACGGGTGTAAAGAAAGAGCCGCTCCTCCAAAAGATGGGAGCGGCTCTTTCTTTACACATTGGCGGAGAAAAACGCGCGGTTGCGCGGTTCGATGAGGTCCGTGCTACTTGTAGAGGTTGGCGGCGCTCATCTCCAGATATCCCTCGCCCCGATAGTCGGGAAACGCCTTCTTCATGGCCGCGACAAATTCTTCCTTCGTCCCGGAAGCGGTCAGGATCTCCTTGGTCTTCTCAAGGTAGGCGATCTTTTTGTCCAGGGCCTCCGGCTTCTCGGGGACATGATGCGAGGTCAGAATCAGCTCGTATCCCTTGCCCTTCATCTTGCGGAGGGCTTCGGCGAACGCCTCGATATGCCCCGCGCTGCCCAGAATGGAGTGGGTGTCGCCGCCCAGCATATGCAGATAAACGACCTTTGCGGAGGGGACCGCGATCGTCATGCCGGGCGCCGGGGCCGGGACATCGTCGTACTCCAGGGAAAAATCGATGCCTCCGATGCTGGCGTTCGGCCCCTCGAGGGACTGGTCGGGAACGACCACCTTTGAATCGAACCCCGGAACGCCCTTGGCGAAATTCTCGAACAGCGCGGCGGCCCTGCCGTCCTTGGCGAACTCCACGGCCGCCTTGCTGGCGTAGATGGGAATGCCTTTATAGTGGGACAGCCCCGCTCCGTGGTACGATACGATCACTGCCGCGAGGGGCTTGCCCAGCCCGTTGATGTACCGCTTCAGATCCTTCGCCGACTCCGGCATGGACTGGGGCTCCAGCAGGACGAGCTCCTTCTCCGTCTCGAACACGACGGAACCGTCCAGCATACCCTCCGCGGAGTTGTACGCGTGTACGGTCAATCCCGGCATCTCGAACTTCCCTATACTGCCCTTATAGCCCTCCGCGGCAAACGCGGTGCCTCCGAGTGCCATCACCATTCCTGCTGCCGCCAACACCTTAACGAACTCTACCATAGTCATCCTTCCTTTCTTTTTCCAAAGATTTCTCTTAAACGATGTCCTTATGGTGTGTCCGCCCCGGCGCGTGCCCCGGAAGCGGCCAACTCTATGCGTTTCGTCATCTCCGAAAGCTGCCGGCAGAACGCCTCTTTCTCCCTCTCGGAAGCGTCTCCCCACACCGTACGGCGCAGTTCCTCGGAGATGCGTTCGAACAGCGCCCGAAAAGCGATGCCTTTTTCCGTCAGGCAAAGAATCGTGACCCGGCTGTCGTTCTTATCCGCCTCCCTCCTTATATACCCGAGGGACTCGAGCTTGCGCGCCAGGACCGTAAGCGTGCTCTTGTCCCTGTTCACCCGATCGCAAACGGCTTTCATCGGCTGAGCCCCGCCTTCGTACAGCGCCACCAGCACGGCTCCGTGGGACGGCGCCAACCCTACGACCCCCTCCTCGGTCAAGCGGGCCATAAGGAACGTGTTGATGCCATTCCTCAAAAGGGCAATATTGTGTGCGATGTCGTCCCCAATTCTCATCATGAAGTCATTATAGTTTTATATAAAACCAATGTCAAGTCCTTCGAATTTTCCTGTTGTTGTTCAGTGATAGTTTTAGCTACGCTCAACCGTCTGTCCATCCTATAAAGTGTTCAGTGAAAAGGTCACCCTCCCCGCACGATGCCCTCGGCCACGCAAACAGGCTGCAGTCATGCTCCGGCAGACCGATGCCTCAAAGTTCGAGTGGTTCGGCAAGGGGAAGGGCTATGCTGCCCTCCACGCCTACATCGATGACGTCACCGGATGGGTCGTCGGCGCCTGGTTCACCAAGAACGAGAGCACCGCAGGTTATGTCGCCGCTCTCAGCATCGGCCTGGAACGGTATGGTCTGCCCATGGAGATTTACAGCGACAGGCACACGATTTTCCGTTCCCCTCAGAAATCCTCCGAAGAAGAGGGCGAAGAACGCTCCTTGAGCAACTTCGGACAGGGGTTGAAGGACTTTGGCATAGGCCAGATCTTTGCCCTCACCCCGAAGGCAAAGGGGCGCATCGAGCGCCTGTGGAACACCTTGCAGGACAGGCTGACCGGGGATCCGAGACTCCTCGGCATCAAAGACATAGATGGAGCCAACCCCCTTCGGGGACTCCGCAAGGTCCTGCCCAAGCTCATCGCAAAGCACAACGAGAAGTTTGCCGTTCTGCCCGCAGAACAGGAGACCGCCTACGTGAAGCCTGTGGAGAGGATCGATGTCGATTTCCTCTGCGCACGACGCCAAACGCGTAAAACAGACGGGGGCGGAAGCTTTTCCTACGGAGGACGAACCTATGTCCCCACCACCCCTGAGAAGCGCTCTTTCAGGAAAAACGCTCACCCTATCTCGGAACTGGGGGAAACAAAGGCGACATTTTCTCTGAATACTTAGGGGTGACCTTTTCTCTGGCTATTGACATCCCTCCGAAGGACGATTGCCCCGACGCCCGAAAAGCGTTATCCTATCCTCGGAAAAACCAACGCCGAGGGGGAAGCCATGGTCCATCTGCTGCTCGCCGTCATCTACCTGTCCTTCATCGGTCTGGGGCTGCCGGACTCGCTCCTGGGAGCAGCGTGGCCCAGCATGTACGAGGGACTGGCGGTCCCGGTGTCCTGCGCGGGCATCGTCTCCATGCTCATCTCCGGCTGCACCATCGTATCCAGCCTGTTCAGCGACCACCTCGTGCGCTCGCTGGGGCCGGGCCGGGTGACCGCTCTCAGCGTCGGCACGACCGCCGCCGCGCTGTTCGGGTTCGCCTCGTCGCGCACGTTCGCCTCGATCTGTTTCTGGGCCGTTCCCTACGGACTCGGCGCCGGGTCCGTGGATGCCGTGCTGAACAATTTCGTCGCTCTGCACTACGAGACCCGGCACATGAACTGGCTGCACTGCTTCTGGGGCGTCGGGGCGACGCTCGGCCCCTATGTCATGGGGCTCTGCCTGGCCCAGGGGCTGGGATGGCCGGGGGGCTACCACGCCGTGGGGCTCATTCAGGTCGCTCTGACCGCGCTCCTGGTCCTCTCGCTCCCCCTCTGGCGGAACGGCTCCGATGGCACGCCCCGCGTCCACGAGGACGACGCCGCTCCCCCCGCAGGCCTGCGAGACCTGTTCCGCCTCCCGGGGGCCCGGAGAGCCCTGGCCGCCTTCTTCTGCTACTGCTCGCTGGAGCATGTAACGGGACTGTGGGGCAGCAGCTACATGGTCATGGTCAAGGGACTGACCGCGGACCGCGCCGCATCGCTGATCGGACTCTTCTACTTCGGCATCACCGCCGGGCGCTTCGCAAGCGGGTTTCTGAGCACCCGTTTCGACGACCGCACCATGATTCGGATGGGGCAGGCGCTGGCCCTGACGGGAGTTCTCGTCCTGCCCCTCGCCGGGGGGCTTGTTCCGCTCCGTGTCGGGTTCGTCCTGATCGGGCTGGGATGCGCACCCATCTATCCCAGCCTGCTCCACCGGACCCCGGAGCGGTTCGGAGCGGTCGCCTCCCAGGCGATGATGGGGCTCCAGATGGCCTGCGCCTACCTCGGG
Organism: Fretibacterium sp. OH1220_COT-178; assembly: GCF_003860125.1. Taxonomy (NCBI): domain Bacteria; kingdom Thermotogati; phylum Synergistota; class Synergistia; order Synergistales; family Aminobacteriaceae; genus Fretibacterium; species Fretibacterium sp. OH1220_COT-178. The sequence goes on from NZ_RQYL01000022.1 coordinate 63,077, forward strand.
AGCACGCTTTCCCCCGTTTTGACCGGATGGGTCGCGGGACGTTTCGGCATTGCCCCCTACCCGTTTCTGCTGCTGGCCTTCGCCCTCCTGATGACGGGCATGACCGAGGGGGAAAACCGAAGGACAACCGTCCCCCGTCCCCTCTCCACCGACACGGCAACGAATGATAGAATTGGTCCGGGTGCCTCGTAAGACGATTCCTTTGTTGTCCAGCTACTTCTTATCCAAATCGGCACGCACTGTGTGCCGAATTAAGCTGGTCGCATTATCGTTTGTTGATGCGGATCGATGACCCGCACCGTCGCGAGTTTTACCTGACCGAAAGTGCGAACACGGGTTGGACGTCACGGCAGTTAGAACGGCAGATCAACTCGTTCTATTACGAGCGTCTGCTTGTTACGCAAAAGGAAAACCGCCCTCAAATCGCGGCCGAGGTATTCAAACTGGAACCCAAAACCGATGTGGACCATATTCTCAAAGACCCGTATATCCGGGAGTTTTTGGACTTGAAGGAGAAAACCCAATACACCGAAAGCGAGCTGGAACAGGGCTTGATTGACAGGCTGCAGGAGTTCCTGCTCGAACTGGGCAAAGGATTCTCGTTTGTGGCGAGGCAAAAACGCATTACCACAGAGCACGGCGAGCATTATTACATTGACCTCGTGTTCTACAACTTCATCCTGAAATGCTTTGTGGTTATCGACCTCAAAGCAGGCAAGCTGACCTACCAGGATGTGGGACAGACAGATTTCTATGTCCGCTTGTTTGACGAAAAGATAAAGCAGGCCGACGACAACCCGACCATTGGCATCATCCTCGTGACGGACAAGGACGAGAGCATCGTCAAATACTCCGTTCTTGCAGAAAATGCAAACCTTTTTGCATCCAAATACAAACTCTACCTACCCTCGGAAGAGGAATTGCGCGCCGAACTGCAAAGGGAGCGTGAGCTCCTCGAGCGGAAAATAGGGCAGGAACACTGAGGTGACAACCAATGAAAATCCAGTTGGCGCCGAGACATCGGCAGAGGGCAGAACCGGCCGAAGACGAGCCGTTGGGGTACAGGAGCCCCTTCTGTAACTCGGCTTTCGCCGTTCTCTCTTGGGCATAAAATCTTACTCCAAGGTTTCCGTGCCGCTTCTTTTTCTCGCTCGCCATCTCATTTTCCAGATACAAGGTCGATTTTCCAGCCTTTTGCCGCAAAGGCAGAGATTTATCCGCATCTTCTTTGCCGCGATCATGATCGTCAGATCAAAGCAAGCAAGCACAGATCGTTAGAAAGGACACGGCTCCATGCTCAAAAAGTTCGCGCGCTACTACATCCCCCATATGCGGCTCTTCCTGGCGGACATGGCCTGCGCCTTCACGCTCTCCCTGTGCGGGCTCTTCTACCCCATGGTCACCCGCGCCGTCATCAACACCTGGCTTCCCCGGCGGACGCTCGGGCCGATCCTGGCGTGGATGGCCGTGCTGCTGGGGCTCTACACGCTCCGCGCGTGCCTGAACTACTTCGTCCAGTACTACGGACACGTCATGGGCGTGCGCATCCAGGTGGACATCCGGCGCGAGGCGTTCGACCACCTCCAGCGCCTGCCCTTCGCCTTCTTCGACCGAACCCGAACGGGAACCCTGATGTCCCGCATCATCAACGACACCTTCGAGATCGCGGAGCTGGCCCACCACGGCCCCGAGGACCTCTTCATCTCCCTGGTGATGCTGGCGGGCTCCTTCCTCCTGCTCTGCACCCTGAACGTGCCTCTGACCCTCATCGTCTTCTCGTTCGTCCCCCTGCTGGTCTGGTTCGCGGCCCGCAAGCGGCGCAAGCTGGGGCGCACGTCCATGCGCACGCGCATGGAGATCGGCGAGGTGAACGCGGACCTGGAGAACGCCGTGGCGGGCGTGCGCGTCTCCAAGGCGTTCGGGGGCGCCGCGCACGAGGCGGGCAAGTTTCGGGTCCGCAACCGCGCCTACGAGGCGGCCCGCGGCCAGCAGTACCGCGCCATGGCGGAGTTCTTCTCGGGGACCGGCTTTCTTATGGACATCCTCGCCCTCGCGACCCTGACGGCGGGCAGCCTCTTCGCCTACCGGGGCGCGATCAACGCGGGGGACCTCGCCGCATACCTCATCTTTGTGGGGCTCTTCACGGAGCCGATCAGGAAGCTCATCAACTTCACGGAACAGCTTCAGACGGGCATCACGGGCTTCATACGCGTTCAGGAGCTTTTGGCGGCGGAGCCGGAGGAGGACGCTCCGGGCGCCGTCGAGCTGACCGACCTGAAGGGCGCCGTCGCCTTCGAGGACGTCAGCTTCCGCTACGACGGCGGACAGGAGGTCCTGTCGCACCTGTCGCTCTCGATCGCCCCCGGCGAGACCGTGGCGCTGGTCGGCCCTTCGGGCGGCGGCAAGTCGACGCTCTGTCACCTGCTCCCCCGCTTCTACGAGCCCGACGAAGGACGCATCACGCTGGACGGGACCGACATCCGCAGCCTCACGCGGGCGTCGCTGCGGCGGAACATCGGCATCGTGCAACAGGACACCTACCTCTTCAGCGGCACCATCCGCGACAACATCGCCTACGGCAACGTGGACGCGACGGACGCGGAAGTGGAGGCGGCCGCACGGAGCGCATCGCTCCACGCCTTCGTGGAGTCGCTGCCGGACGGCTACGACACCCACGTGGGCGAGCGCGGCGTGACGCTCTCCGGCGGGCAAAGGCAGCGCATCGCCATCGCCCGGATCTTCCTGAAGAACCCCAGGCTGCTGATCCTCGACGAGGCGACGAGTGCGCTGGACAACGTCACCGAGGCGCAGATCCAGGCCGCTCTCGACGCCCTCAGCGCGGGCCGCACCACGCTGGTGGTGGCGCACCGCCTCTCCACCGTTCGGAACGCGGACCGGATCGTGGTCCTGACCCGAGAGGGCATCGCCGAGTCGGGGACCCACGAGGAGCTCCTGCAAAAAGGCGGGCTCTACGCCCGCCTCCAGCGCTGAATAAATTAACTCATTCAAACTTTTCGGATTTTAACTCGAAGGCTGTTCATGATCGCCATTCTCGTTGCACGCTTTTTTTCACCTGTCAGACTCTCTGCCAGTTTGTCCTCTCCTTCTGGCGAAAGGACAGCTATAAAGTTCAGAAAATGCTTCGCGCGGGATGCTCCCACGTAGAAAACCTTCCGGCGCTCAAAACCTGCGAAACTTTCCGGTGTCAAATCAATCATAATAACCACATCGGATTCAAGTCCTTTAAATTTTTTAGCTGTTGTAAACAAAACCCCCTTTTCTTCAAAGGATGATTTCAGTTTGTAGTTACCAACAGAAGTACAGCCAGTAAGTATTGAAGTCTCCAAAGTTTTCTGCGTAAGAATTACGATCTGTTTCTGCTGCATACCGTGATCGGTATACTCTCGAATAAGGGCAGCAATCTTTCTTTTTGCTGATTCATTATCGTCGACGATATAGAAAGACGGCCTTTGTCCTAAAATATCTTTCCGCATTCTAATCCCCGAAATATTTAAAGGAAGCCCAGCAGTTTCCGCTATACTTTTGGTGTTACGGCAATTCATTGATAGAATCAAACGACACTCGATATCTTTCACCCACCCCAAATTATTATTCTGATGGACTAATTGATGTTTATCATAAAAAACGTAAAAACTACCCTTGTTAAAATCAGCAATTTCCTTGAGAAGCTGAATATGTTCCTCTTGAAAATCCTGACCTTCATCAATAATAATGCTCTTATATTTCCACTCTCCCCAAAGGGTTTTGTAGTCAAGCAAAAAATCCGAAACATCATCTAACGATGCTTCTTTATTGAGTGCCTGACTCGCCATGGACTGAAGATTATAAAAATAAACATTCGGTAAATTTTCTTTAAACGTTTTTTTTAAAAATGACAAAAGAAGCTTATTAAAACACAGAAAAAGAACTTGTTCGTTGTCTGATAAACGCCGCGCTTTTTCCAAGGCCAGCATAGTCTTTCCTGTTCCTGCGGCTCCTTGAATTGAGGCTGTCTGTTGTTCTTCTAGATAATCCAACAGATACCCCTGCTCTCTTGTCATTCGATTGAAATAAAACTCCTGCTCCGAATAAATAGAAGCCAAACTTGGAATTGCACGAAAACAAGGTGCTAATTTATCGATTACTTTTGCGATGCTTTCATCTGTTCGTTTTCGATGACTCATATTGTAATAATCATACGCCTTCTCCAGCGCCTTAAGAGGCTCTTTCAAGTCCTCCTCGAAAAACACGTTTTCCTGGCTGTATTCGTTAGGAAGATGACCACAAAAAGTTTCTCTACTGACTGAAGGGAACCAAACAATAGGCTCAATCCAATATCGTTGCCCAGGCTCCAACTCGCCATCTAACAAGTCAACAAAAATATAAACACTTTTTTGGGCTTGCTGCATTGGCCGAATTCGTTGTTGTTCGTGGGTCATTGTGTTAGTCTGGACAATCATTCCGGTATCATCACAGGAGATTTGCCCAGATTTCACCTCAAGCACCAAAAGTCCACGAGCAGGATTAAATATAACGTAGTCCGCCTCTCCCCAGCGCCCCCGTCCCTTCTCATCCCTATGGTGCCACGCTATCGAATGAAAAACAACGTAGGATGGAGGAAGACCTTCCTTCAGCACATGAAAGAGCTGTTCCTCCCCGTAACTACCGTTAAAATCACTTTTTTCTTCCCTAGAAGGTATCATTCTTGCCATATCTGCCTCTCCTTAAACACAGAGACGCTGCTTGATTGCAAGGATATCGATATCTTCATACTGAAAACACAGCCAGCCATTTAACTGCAACATCTCCATCTGCTGGGGGCTAACTATTTTCTCCAAAATTGCCACCTTCGCATCAGGCCAAACATACATGCAATCTACAGGCTTATCATTCACACAGAGTTTGGAGTTAGCGTACTTAGCTAGTGGGATTGCTTCCTGAGCAAACAATTTACATTGAGGCAGATCAATTGCATCATTCCAGTTTTTATAATATTCAGTCATAACATCACCTTTATCGAGCTCAATGACCTGTGTTGCTGAGTTTTGGGCTTCGGTCGAAATGAAATTAAGCCCTCCAAATTTATTAGAATTTAAAAAATTTTCTTCGAAATCAATATCATCCTCACCAAGAAAGTACCTTTCGATGATGTCCCATCTTTGTTCTGAGGTAAAATTGCCTGCCATAAAACGATTCATCATCTTGACAGCTCTCTTATGCCGTTCTTCAATATCCGCAAGAATACCGTTTTTATATTTATAATTTTGATTAATACATGCAATTTTTCTTAATTTTTCGGGGTCATTAATACGGACAAAAATCTGAGGGTTTTTTCCACCAATAAACTCGTAAGAAGCCATATCAAAAAGTTGCAAGAGAGACGCCATAAGTTGTTGATATGTTGCATCTTGATTAGCCACAGTAACATAGGCGACATATTTCTCACTCTCAGGCGCATTCGGAGCCACCTGCCTCAAAAATGTTAGAAGACAAGGTTGGGTATAAGCATAATTTTTAGCTTGAATGCAGTATCGCTCGCCATCATTTACATTCTCACTGTTATTTCTTTTCCGCCTTACGCATTTCCATGGCTCATGGAGATGCTGTTGATAAAATGGATTAACATCATCATAACAAAAAAGATCCAGCAGCATTTTTACATACTCCTGGCTAACTTCTTTTTTATATCTATTTTTAAATGTATCAAAAAAAATCTTAAAAGAAAATTCCTTACCACCAAACCCCTTACTAATGTCACAAAAAGAATCGTGAATTGCTTGGACAAGCACCTTAAAAAGCTGGACAACTTTATCATAGCCCTCGTTATCTCTATTATAAGAAATAACAAGCTTGTAGTTAGGGACAATATTATTTTTACCATCTACCTGAAGTTCCAAAAATAGTTCATTCCTGAAGAATCTCCTTTTAAAATCTGCAAAAGTAAAATTCACAAACTCGTTCTCCCATAATTGAGCAAGATCGATTTCAAAAACGTTTCCTGCCTTCGTGATTGTGCTTTTGAGCTTTCCAGAAGTACTAAACTCTTTTTGTGGGCAATTGTCCTCCATCAATTTACAATAACTTCCATATTTTGCTAAAAAAGCCTTTTCAATACTGTTCGGAACAACTATATATTGTGTAGAAAACAGCTTTCTAGCACGAACAGAAATAACTTTAAAGTGGTATTTTTCAAATAAATCGTTACTAAGCAGCATCAAGCCGCTTTTTATCTTCATATCTACACTCTGCTTATCAAATAAATAATTAAAAGTCTCTGGGGAAAACAACAGGTTCCTATGACCTTTTTTCTTGTATAAATCGTATAATTTTTTTGCAATGGCTTGGATCTGGTAGTGACGCAATCCGGACAATCCCCACAAAGTCTGTGCATACCTCATGTCCGAAGGCAAATAATCTGTTATAGCATAGCCCACATCTAAGGTTCGTGCTGCTCGGCCAATTTCTTGTACGTAATCAGCAAGGTTTCCGGTGGGAGCAAAATGGTAGACGTTTTTTATATCGCCAATATTTACACCCATACCAAAAGCCTTTGTCGCCATCATGATCAAAGACTTATTTCCACAGAATTTATTATAGGCATCATATTTTTGATCATTTTCTAGTCCACTGTGATACCTTTCAATTTTAGAGTAGATTTCCTTATGCTCAGTTGACAATTCAGATTCAACTTCATCAATTTGGCGTATAAAAGGAAAATAAACTATAGTCTTCTCATCTTTATTTATATAATCTACAATCGACTTAGCTGTCCATTGAATTTTTGCTTCTTGATCGGTCTTCTTTTCTTTGAATGGATGTCTGATATCGAACTTAATGTTATTTCTGCGCACATAGCCAATATACATATGTTCTGAATAACAAGTTAATTGTAGACTGCTTTGCAGACTTCCAATAACATCATCGCGCCCCCCACATACTGCTGTCGCTGTTAAACACAACACGGGAAATGGAATTTGAGGGTAATAGCTGCTTTTCCTGATTTTCTTTATATAGTCACCAAGGAGCCAATAATTTATACGAAAATCACGTCCCCATGAGGTTACCAAATGCGCTTCATCAATCACCATTAAACCAATTTTTCGTTTCCCAATTAAAGCAGAGAGGTCATATGCAAGCAAAAGTTCAGGGGACAAATATACGATGGAATACGTTCCGTCTTTAATACCTTGCAAGCGTTGTTGACGCTCTTGATAAGTAATCGATGAATTTATATATGTGGCATAATGCACCTTGCGGCTTTGCAATTCCCTTACTTGATCGGCCATCAACGCCACCAGAGGGCAAACAACAATCGTAACAAGGGGAGCTTCTTTATGGCATTCATGTAAATAAATTCCCGGAATTTGAAAAAAAAGTGACTTTCCAGAGCCAGTAGGCGCGGTGACAATAATATCGGAGTAGTGGTGTTCACCGCCAGATAATGCGATATCGCTCTGACGAATAACATCTGAGATAATTGTCCCTTGAGAGATATCGACCGTCTTATTGCTCCAGCCAAGCTCACAATAAAAGGGACTACACCGAAAAGACGCGTTTTCCCCCCAATACTTTTTAAGTATAGAGATATACTGGTTCTCCTTGTTCTCGTTATTTCTTTTAGAAAGTCCTGCGAGATAAAATTTTACATTATAGAATTTTCCGATCATATTTATTTTTCGCAGTTGCTCTCGTATCCCCTTGGAATTATCAGCCTTCAAACAGTATGATGCATCAGAAAGTTCTCCGTTCAATAACTTACACTTCATTTCGGGCAAAGAGGAAAGCGCAATACCATCCTCATCTTCCGAGGGAGCTTCTACTATAAATGCACCAGCAACAACATCAAAAAAACCTAATTCATATATTTTGTAATTTTCAATATTAAAATCATAATGCTTATTCACAAAGGAAATAAGCAAATAATCCCCCTCAACCTTGTAGTCAGAATAATAATTTAAAATAAGATCATTTTCCTGATTTGCTATTTCGCTTTCAATAGCACGGATAAGAATTTCTTTTTTATCTTGAATGGCAATAGGATAGTAATCATCCTCGAAAAGGTCATTTTTGACAATCACAATGTTCACCGCATATATTGAAAAATCCTTCAGGATCATAGCAAGTTCAATAAAATCTTCATAAAAGCACCAGCAATAACCACTCGCGTTGCATAAACTGGTAACAAGAAATTTCCTATCCAACGCTCTTATACTTACATCTGGATATTGCCTATGGCAGACTCCGAAAAGGTACTGTACATTACAACTATTTAATGCTTGATAAAAATCGGTGGTAAAGCCTTGAAATACAAACAGGCAATTTGATCCATAGGCAGATATTTTTTCTGACTGATAAAAAAGATTCAAGCATTTTAGAAAAACCTGCTCCGCGATACTCATCCTGTATCCTCCTTGACCAATTAAGACGCGCTAGCATCAAATTAAGAAGTTAATGACGTTAAAAAACAAGAAAAAGCAAAATAATATCCAAGTTTATAGTCCTATCTTGAAGAGGTTTGTGTAAGAAAGTCAAGTGTTATTTACAAACTCCTGACTGAAAAAATATAAGCAGAGCTTTTCTCCCGGCGTCAAATTACCCAGAGCTTTGTGAGGTTTGACCCAGTTGTAGTCATTGACGAAACGAGCCAGTGATTTTCTGCGAAGCTCCAGAGACTCGAAATGCTCCTTATCGTGCCACATCTCCATCAAGGTCCGTACGACTCGTTCCGCCTTGCCATTGGTCTTGGAGGTTGCCGGGCGCGTGAACTTCTGCCCGATACCCTTTCTCATGCACAGCTCCGCAAAAGCGTGATGCTCCGGATTCCCTTGAAACTCTTTGCCGTTATCCGTATAGGCTGTCTCAATCGTATACGCGCATTCCTCCAGGATTTGACCCGGAAAGCTCCCTGCAGAAGCGGCTGTCTTGTCCGGCAGGATGGCCGCATGGAGCTCACGGCTGTAGTCGTCGATCGCCACGAAAAGATGTCTCGCGGGTCGGTACTGACCTGTCCCTTCAGTAAAGGCAGACGCTTGCAGTCAAGGTGAAGCATTTCTCCCGGATAGCTTTTGTTGCAGCGTTTGGCCTCCTTTTTCAATCCGGCTTTAATTGTTTTTTCTATTCTATTGGCAAGACGTTTCATGCTCCAGGCCAAAGTGCGGAAACGAGCATTGCAGCTGTCGTGAATGGAGAAATCCCGTTTTCGGCCTCGTGCCAGAATCTTATGGATCGTCGGACGGGAGACGTGATATTCCTCGGCCAGCAAAGCAACGCGTATGTGTTCTGTGTGATGCCTCCGATAAATCTCCTCTCGTTGCTGGGGTGTCCGTTTTGTGCGTTTGTGGATGTTCATTTTGGGCAGCTCCTTCCCGGGCGTTTCCCTCCTGCAACCTCACCCGGTTTGTAAACAACCCTAGATTATCCTGCACAGAAGGATTCTTAAGATCGATGGCAATATACCTCGCGATATCGCGCATCTGCCTCTCGGCCTGTCGGGTCGCCCTCACCTCATAACGCCTTACCTCCACGCCCGAAGTTCCTTTTTCAGATCCGAGACCACGTCCGCCGCCGGCCGGGCCGCATCCGCCCTTGCCTGATCCATGCCGCTGCGCATCATGGCATCGAACTGTGCGTCGCTCATTTCCTCTCTTGAAACGGGCCGCCTCGGGAGTGAAAGTGCAAACGGGATCTCACGCTTCAGGATGATCTGTTTATACAGCATGTTGATGACCACGGAGGCCGGGACCCCCAGCTGGTTCATGATGCGCTCCGCCTCCTCCTTGACGTCGGGCTCGACGCGCGCCAATACATTTGCGGTTTTCGTCGCCATAACGGTCACCTCCCACGCCTATTATTGTATATCTTTTAGGCATACAACGACACCTTTATGCCCCCTGTTCAGGAACTCTGGGGTCCGTCAGGGCCTAAACCCCGAGCATCTCCCTGCAGATCCCGACGATCTTCCGGGCGATCTCCGCCTCCGCCTCGGCCGTGGAGCCGCCGATGTGCGGCGTCAGGACCACGTTCGGGGCCCGGAGCAGCGGGGAGCTCCGGAGGATCGGCTCGTCGGCGAACACGTCCAGCCCCGCGGCAGCGATGTGGCCGGACTTCAGCAGATCCGCCAGGGCCTCCTCGTCCACGATGCCGCCCCGAGACGTGGCGAGCAGCACGGCCCCCCGCTTCATGGCGCCCAGGCGCTCGCGCGACAGGAGCCCCCGGCTCTCTCCGTTCAGCGGGCAGTGGACCGAGAGGACGTCAGCCCGGGCGATCAGGTCGCCCAGCTCCAGATAGGGAACGGCCGAACCGGCGGCCGGGCGGGGCTGCCAGTGGAAGGGGACCATGCCGAACCCCGCCGCGATCTCGGCGACCCGGCGGCCGATGTTGCCGAAACCCACGAGCCCCAGCACCCTTCCGCGCAGTTCCGTGCCGTGGAAGAAGTCGGGCAGCGCGCCGCTCTGGCCGCTCGTCCATCCCCCGGCCCGGACGTAGCGGTCCGCCCTGTGGATGCCCCTCAGGCAGTTCAGCAGGAGCCCGAAGGTCAGCTCCGCGACGGCGTTGGCGTTGGCCCCGCTGGTGTTCCGGACCGTCAGCCCGCGCGCCGCGGCCGCCTCCAGATCGATGTGGTCCGTACCGACCCCGTAGACCACGACCCCCCTCAACCGAGGAGCCGCCGCCATCAGCGCCTCGTCCACACGTGCGTACTCGGCCACCACGATCTCCGCATCCCCGACGGCCGCCATCAGGCCGGGGCGGTCGTCCAGGTCGCACCGCACGATCTCCGCCACCGCGGCGAGCTCCCGGTACGACTCCTCCGCAAAATTGAACGCATCCGCAAAGACGATCCTTCCCACGCCATCTCCCCCGTTTTGATCCAAGCGGTCCCCCGCCCGGTACGATTCAGGCCCGCCACGGAGGACGGGCCAAGCCTTTAAATCCTTCTGCCGACGAAATTACAGCCCCGCCACGAAGCGGTCGAAGGCGGCCATGCCCTCCATATCGCGCTTGAACACCCCGCTGTCGTGCAGCACCTGCTCGAAGACGCGCCCCACCTCGGCGCGAAGCATCCCCTCGACGGCCCCCTGCTCCAGCCCGCGATGCCGCCGGCGGAGCGACCGGTACCAGGGATCGTGCGCCGCCAGATCGGGGTGGGCGGACAGGTCGTCCCCGCCCCGTCCCCAGGCCTCGCACATCCGGGCCAGCGCGTCCTTCAGGCGCGGGGGGAGCACCGCCAGCCCCATCACCTCGATCAGCCCGATGTTCTCCTTTTTGATGTGGTGGACCTCGGCGTGGGGATGGAAGATCCCCAGAGGATGCTCCGGGCTGGTGCGGTTGTTCCGCAGCACCAGGTCGAACTCGTAGAGGGGCCCGCGCCTCCGGGCGATGGGCGTGACCGTGTTGTGGGGCTCGCCGCCGCTCTCGCTCAGGACCCCGACCGAGGCGTCGGTGTAGCCGCGCCAGGCGTCCAGGACATGACAGGAGAGATCGATCAGGGCGCCGGGGTCCTCCGAGGCCAGGCGCAGCGCCGCCATCGGCCACTTGACGCGCCCCACCGAGACGGAGCCGCTGCCGGGGATGCGGTATTCCCGCTCCACGGGGGCGCGCTCCATGGGGAAGACGTAGCGCCCGCCCTGATAGTGGTCGTGCGACAGGATGGAACCGCCCACGATGGGCAGGTCGGCGTTGGAGCCGGCGAAGTAGTGCGGGAGGATGTCCAGGAAGGCGGCCAGGTTCTCGAAGGTCTCCCGCGAGATGCGCATCGGGACGTGGCGTTCGCTCAGCACGATGCAGTGCTCGTCGTAGTAGCCGTAGGGGGAATACTGGAAGTACCAGCGCCGGCCGCAAAGGTCCATCGGGACCAGGCGCAGGTTCTGGCGGGCCGGATGGCTCGGGGTGCCGTAGAACCCCTCGTTCTCCCGGCAGAGCAGACACTTGGGATAGGAGGACGGCGCGGCGGTGCGGGCACGGGCGATCTCGCGGGGGTCCTTCTCGGGCTTGGAGAGGTTGATGGTGATGTCCAGCTCGCCGTACTCCGTGGCGGCCCTCCAGCGGATGTTCCGGTCCACCCGGGCCTTACGGATGTAGTTGGAGGCGACGCCCAAACGGTAGAACCAGTCGGTGGCCGCCTCCGGCGAGTCCGACCGGAGCGCCTCGAACCGCGCGGCCACCTGCGACGGCCGGGGCGTGAGGCCCCCCATGAGCCGAGTGTCCAGGAGGTCGCGCTCCGTGGCGGTGTCCGGGGTCCGGCCGGCGCCCACGGCCCAGTCGAGAATCCGCTCCAGAATCGGGTCGGGGGTGTCCATGGAGCCCGAGTCCGGCACGGGCTCGGGGGAAAAATCCCCCAGGCCCAGCTCGCCGATCAGAAAATTGGCGGCGCAGGACACGTCCCCGGCCTCGATCAGGCCGCGGTCCAGGGCGAAGCGAAGCAGGCGGTTCAGCTCGTGATTGATGTCGATCTTGCCCATGATGAACGCCTCCAGGAAAATTTACCTTCCGAAATCTATTTTCCAGATGCCCGCAGCGACGGCCGCGAGGCGCTCCTGCCTGGACTCGATTCTGGAACCGTCCCAGGTCTCGTAATGTTCGGCAACCGCCCGGGTGATCCGAAACGCGCTTTTCGGGTAGACCTTGCGCTTTTCCGCGTACTCCCGATTGCCCAGCTCGCGGTTCAGCCCGACTTCGAGCGGAGTCATGTTGCCGATACGGTAGATGAGCCGGTCCTGCCTGGACTCCTCGATATGGTCCCAAGCCTCCGAGGGATGCTCCGGAAGGATGTGCTCCAGGGTGTAGGCGGCACTCTCGAAATCGAGGTCCTGACCGGAGCATTGCCGTTCGATCTCGAAGAGGATGTAGCGAGCCACCTTTTTGTTGCGGCTGTTGGCCGTGCGCAGCTCCTTCTCGCCGAAAGCGGCCTTGAACTGCCCATCGTCGGGATAGACGCTCCGCAGAGCTTCAATCACCTCGGAAGGGCGCTCGTATTTCCCGTTCGAGACCTTCCACGCGATCGCGTTGTAAAGGCGTTCCTGCTCGTGAGTCTGAAGGTTGCAGATGACGTTGTAGCGGAAGGACACCACCGCCACCGCCTTGACGATCCGGGTGAACGCGGCCCTGTCGGACTCATAAAATCTGGCCCGACAGGCCATGAGCATCGCCAGAGGCTGGCGCACGTTGAACATCAGCAGTTGTTCGAGTGAGCGCTTTTCCTCACGATTCCACGTGTCGTCCTGGGGGTCCCGGAGCGCCGCGTACAGGCCGGCGTAGAGGTCCAGGAGGCGCAGCAGCTCGAAGGCGGCCTCTCGGGTCGCGACCCTCCTGCGGATGGTCTTGAAGAGCTCGGCCTTGCGCACCAGCGAGTTTCGGCTGTTCCAGAAAACCCGAAGAAATTCGGGAAAGCTCTCGCTCCCCAGCAGACCGACAATGCGTTCCCATCGTTCCTCGAGGGCTTTGAGTTCCGTTTCGTGGGTATCCTGAGAGCTGACGACCGAAAACAGGTAGTTTTTCAGCAGGTCGGTTGCGGACAGCCTCACCCCCCGGGCGTTGAGGGTCTCGAACACCTTGAAGGCGTTCAGTTCGTCGGTTACGGTGATGACGGTGAAAAAAAGTTTGTCCACGAGGGAATCCAGAAAGGCCGCCAGATCCTGCCCGCTGGAGACCGTCATGCCGCAGCGGGTTCTGATACGCTCCCTGAACCAGATGAAGGCCTTGCGCAGCTGATGCTCCGAGGCGTTGAGCCCCCTCTGGGGCAGAGTTTCGAGGGGAACCAGATAGGTCTGATAAAAGCGGTTGTTGTGCCGGTTCAATTTCAGCTTGGAGCGCGGCACCAACGTCACCGGGTCGAGATAGCCGATGTAGCTTCCCCGAAGCTGTTCTTTTCTGAGAGCGTTTTTCTCGGCATCCAATCCGGCCTCCACGAGATCCTGAAGATGCGCCAGCCCGGCCAGGATCATCACGCTGAGGGTCGTGAGACGCTGCTGGCCGTCGATGATGTCGAAACGTTTGCTGTCCGAGGACTGCAGGACCAGGTATCCCATATAATGCGCCGGCTCTCCGTCGGGCTCGAAAAGTCCAAGGATGTCCTGCCACAGGTCGTCCCACTCATCCTCCGTCCAGGAGTAATCCCGCTGGAAGGGAGGAATGTGGTAGCTCAGTCCGTTGCCAAAGAGCTGCCTGAACGTGGAGTTCGCCGTATTGAAATTGAGTGCCGCCACACCCCATCCCGCCTTTCCCCTGAGCTCGATGGCCGCAAAGATTCATCCCCCGTACCCGTTCGGGTGCGTGCGGTGCCAGTTCCAGGCCGTCGCCACGATGTCCTCCATCCGGGTGACGCGCGGCACCCAGCCCAGGACCTCGCGGGCCCTGGTGCTGTCGGCCACCAGCCGGGCCGGGTCGCCCGCACGGCGCGGGCCGACCTCCACGGGGATGGCATGTCCCGTCGCGGCCCGGGCCGCCTCGATCATCTCCCTCACGGAGTAGCCCGCACCGCTCCCCAGGTTGAAGATGCCGCCCTCCCCGCCCGCGCGCAGATGGTCCAGGGCGCGCAGGTGCGCGTCGGCCAGGTCGGAGATGTGGACGTAGTCCCGGATGCAGGTGCCGTCCGGGGTGGGGTAGTCGTCGCCGTAGACGGTGACGTGCGTCCGCCTCGAGAGCGGGACCTGGAGGATGATGGGCACCAGATGCGTCTCGTTCCGGTGGTCCTCGCCGATGCTGCCGTCCTCGCGCGCCCCGGCCACGTTGAAATAGCGCAGCGAGACGTAGCGGATGCCGTGCCGCAGCCCCACCCAGTGCATCATCCGCTCCATCGTCCGCTTGGTCTCGCCGTAGGGGTTGGTGGGCGCGGTCTCGTCGTCCTCCAGGATGGGCACGCGCCTGGGCTCGCCGTAGACCGCGGCGGAGGAGGAGAAGACGATCTTGTCCAGCCCGTGCCGCTCCATGGCCTCCAGCAGCACCTGCATCCCGTACACGTTGTTGTTGAAGTACCGCAGCGGCTGCTCGACGCTCTCCCCCACCAGGGAGCAGGCGCAGAAGTGGATGACCGACTCCACCGGGTGCTCGGACAGAATCCGGTCCAGCAGCGCCGCGTCGCGGACGTCCCCCTCGTAGAAGGGCACGGATCCGGGCAGCGACTCCCGATGCCCCGTCCAGAGGTTGTCCAGGACCACCACGCCCTCGCCCCGGTCCAGCAGCGCCCTGACGTTATGGGAGCCGATATAGCCGGCGCCTCCGCAAACCAGAACCGACATCCTTCATTCCCTCCATCCATTCCCAAAAGGGCCCCGCCCGAGGGCGGCGTCCCCGGCCGATCACGGCATCACGTTCCTGGCGCCGTTCGCGGTCTCCATCACGTAGAAGCTGGGCGCGTAGCCGACAGCCCGCTCGTAGGCCGGGGCGATCGAGTCTCGAAAGGCGTCGACGGCCTGGTGCTCCACGATGCTGACCGTACACCCCCCGAACCCCGCGCCGGTCATGCGGGACCCGATGACGCCCTGCGTCCCCCACGCCAGCTCCGCCAGGGTGTCCAGCTCCGGTCCCGTCACCTCGTAATCGTCGCGCAGCGAGATGTGGGACTCGTTCATCAGGCGGCCGAACAGGCGCAGGTCCGAGCGCTCCAGGGCCTCCACGGCCCGCAGGGTCCGCCGGTTTTCCGTCACGGCGTGGCGCGCACGGCGGCGGTTCACCGGGTTCCGAATCTCGCCGGCCAGGGACTCGAACTCCTGCTCCGTCAGTTCGCCGAGCGTCTTCAAGGGCCGGACCCGCGCGATGTCCGCCACGGCCGCCTCGCACTGGGCCCGCCGAAGATTGTACTCCGAGCCGCGGAGCCGGTGCGGCTTGTTGGTATTGGTGATGACGATGCGGCACCCCGCCAGGTACAGAGGGGTGTAGCGGTAGTCCAGCGTGTTGCAGTCCAGCAGGATGGCGCAGTCCTTCCGGCCCATGCTCACCGTGAACTGATCCATGATGCCGCAGTTCATCCCCACAAAACGGTTCTCCGCCTCCTGACACAGCAGCGCCATATCCAGGGGCCGGATCCCGAAACCGAACAGCTCGTTGCAGGCCGTCCCGGTCAGGACCTCCAGGGACGCGGAGGAGGACAGCCCCGCGCCGTTCGGAAGATCCCCCCAAAACAACAGGTCCAGCCCCGAGGAGAGCGGGTAGCCGTGGAGCTCCAGGGTCCGCACCACGCCCAGGGGATAATTGCCCCATCCGTGCTCCTCACGATACTCGATGCCCTGCGTGTCGACGACGACCGGAGGCCGGTCGTCGAAGTTCATGGAGTGGACCCGGATCCGGCGCTCCGAATGGGGGAGCGCCAAGGCCCACGTCCCCATCGAGACCGCGCAGGGAAAGACGTGCCCGCCGTTGTAGTCCGTGTGCTCGCCGATCAGGTTGACCCGACCGGGAGCGAAGAACAGGGCGGGGTTCCCCGGCCCGAAGAGCTCCCAGAAACGGGGGTACATGACGTCGAAGACGCTCTTGTATTCCATGCTCGGGGCCCCTTCGCCTCAGAGGAGGAGGTCGGCGACGGCCTGCGGCGTCATGGAGATGAACTTCAGCCGGACCCACATCCGAACCGTTCCGAAGGCCTTTATCGTCCGCAGCGTTCCATGGGCCCGTTCCTCCCTGCGCCCCATGGTGTAGCAGGTCGAGGGCTCGAGCGCCAGCACGTACTCCCCGCTCCTCATGCTCTTCCACTGGGACAGGATCGGCAGCGTGTCCTGGGACCAGCTCAGCTCCACGGCGATCCCCAGCCGCGGATTCAGCACCCGGGCCAGAGCGTCCCCCTCGATCTCGTTGAAATACACGCGCTCCTCCTCGCCATCGATGGGCTCCGAGAAACGGCACTGCTCCGCGAGCCCCTCGGCGGCATAAGGCGTCCGGGGGGTGGTCCTGCGACACTCCGGCAACACCAGCCGCGCGCCCGCATCCAGCAGCGGGTATCCGAAGTTGCAGTGGTAGAGCAGCATGTACTGCGTGTCGTGGGGCGTCAGGTTGTCCAGCCGGTCCTCGACAAGCAGCTCGCTGCCCCAGGCGGGCGCGGAGATGCGCCGGGACATGCGGAGCGCATGGCGCCATTGCTCCGTCTCCCGGACCTCGCCGCCCACCACGATGGCGCCGTCCTCGACGCGTCCGTAACGGCCGGAGGCCGACTGACCGTGGAAGCGTCCGTGCAGGGGATGGAACTCCCCGTCCCCCTCCTCGTCGCGGCACTGCGGCCCCACGGAGAGCAGTCCGCAGGTGTAGAGCATGCCGCCGGGGAAGGTGTGGTCGAAGTTGTCCGGGACCGGGATGAACCGGCTGGGGGAGTCGTACCCGTTCTTGCTCAGGTAATTGATGTTGACGCCCCTGTAGCGCAGCCGGCCGATGTCCAGGCCGCTGTCCGGCATCACGTCGAACTCCAGGCCTCCCGCGGTGCTCACCTGATAGAGCTCCGCGCCCCTGGCGTTCCCCTCCTCCAGGGTGACCCTCCGCACCCCGTAAAGCTGTTCCTCGTTCCCGACATAGCGGTACAGCCGTTCTCGTTCCAAGAATTTCACCGCTCCTTATTCTCCGCGTTCTTATTTTCTGCGGTACTTGGTCATGTCTATGGCCACCGCCACCGCGATGATCGCGCCCTTGATGACCTGCTGCCACATGGGCGACACGTTGATGAACTGGAGGCCGTACTGGATGACGGTGAAGATCAGCACGCCCGAGACGATGCCGCTGACCTTGCCGATTCCGCCGTTCAGCGAGACGCCGCCCACCACGCAGGCCGCGATGGCGTCCAGCTCGTAGCCCGTGCCGTACTGGTTGGTGGCCCCGGCGGTTCGGGCCGCCTCCAGGACGCCCGCCACGCCGTAGAGGGCCGAGGCCAGGATGAAGATGCACATGACGGACCGGAACACGTTGATCCCCGCGACGACCGCCGCCTCGCGGTTGCCCCCGATGGCGTAGACGTTCTTGCCGAACACCGTCTTGTTGAGGATGAACCAGATGACGGCACAGATCACGCCCGCGATGGGGATCAGGATGGAGATGCCCGGGAACCCGCCCGGCTTGGAGCTGACGAACAGCTTCGTCTGGCCCAGGGCCGCGAAATCGGCCCTGACGCCTCCGATGGGCTGTGAGTTGTTGGGCGGAAGGTCGAAGTAGAGCGAGCAGGCCCCGTAGATGATGACCATCACCGCCAGGGTGGCGATGAAGGGGTGCATGTCGTACTTGGCCACCAGAAAGCCGTTGAGCGCGCCGAAGAGCATGCAGGCGAGGATGGCCAGAAGGATGGGGAGCCAGAGGCCAACCTGCGGCAGGTCGGGGAAGAAGCGGTTGGCGTAGGTGGCCGTCTGGAGCATGGAGGTGGAGATGACCGCGGCCAGCCCCACCATACGGCCGGCGGAGAGGTCCGTCCCCGCGATCAAAAGGGTGAAGCAGATCCCGAGCGCGATGATCAGGCGCGTGGAGGACTGGGTCAGGATGTCCAAAGCGACCCTGAGCTGCATGAACCGCGGCTGGATGACGCAGATGACCACGACCAGCACCAGCATCGCCAGCAGGATGGCGTAGTTGGTCATGAAGGCGCCGAACGTTTTGGAGGAGAACACCACGTCCCCGCTCAGCCCCTCCCGCGGCCTCACGGCCGCGATCAGGCCCTTGAGCCCCACCACCGCGCCGATGAGCATCAGGAACACGGGCAGATCGTAGATCCGGCGCAGGTTGAGCGCCTCCTTCACCGGGGCCAGGAACGACGCCGACTGGGCCAGCTCCAGGGCCGCCCCCAGGACCAGCAGAACGACGCCGAGAATGCAGAAAAAGCGGTTGTACCGAGCACGCGAAATGCGTTTTTCCTTCATGGAACTTCCCTCCCGCCTCTATTTGGAAAACTGGGTCGCCAGGCGCATGATCTCCACCTGATCGAACCGGTCGCGGTCCAGCATCCCGGTGACGCGCCCCTCGCACATCACCATGATGCGGTCGGACATGCCCATCAGCTCGGGCATCTCCGAGGAGATCATGATGATCGACTTTCCCTCTGCGATCTGGCTCAGCATGATGGTGTAGATCTCGAACTTGGCCCCGACGTCGATGCCGCGCGTTGGCTCGTCCAGGATCAGGATGTCCGAGTTGGTCAGGAGCCAGCGGGCGATCAGCACCTTCTGCTGGTTTCCGCCCGAGAGGTCCTGAATGAGGGTCGCGAGGGACGGGGTCTTGACGTTCAGCTCCCGGCAGGAGGCGCGGGCCGCGTCGGTTCGCCTCCGCTCGCTGAGCACGCCTACGTGGGCGTACTCACTCTGGTTGGCCACCACCGCATTTTCCAGGACCGGCAGGATGCCGAAGATGCCGGTCGCACGGCGCTCCTCCGTCAGGAGCGCCAACCCGTGGGCCTTCGCCTCCCGGGCCGAGTGGGGCAGAAAGGCCTGCCCGTCCTTCGTCACCGAGCCCGATGCGATCTCGCGAAGTCCGAAAAGCGCCTCCACGAACTCCGTCCTCTGGGCGCCGACGAGACCGCCGACCCCCAGGATCTCGCCGCGGCGCAGGTCGAAGGAGACGTTCTGAAAGGAATGGGGCAGCGGAGAGCTGAGTTCCCGGACGCTGAGGATGACCTCCTCGGACGGCGTCCCCGGCCGCTCGGGAAAGCGGTGGGTCATGTCCCGGCCCACCATGCGCTTGATGATGTCGTCGATCGTCAGGCCCATGGCCGACCACGTCCCGATGTAGCGGCCGTCCCGCATGATGGAGACCTCGTCGGAGATGCGCAGGATCTCCTCCATCTTGTGCGAGATGTAGATGATGGCGATGTCCTCCTTGCGGAGCCGCTCGATGATCCTGAAGAGGTGGTCGGTCTCCTTGTCGGTGAGGGAGGAGGTGGGCTCGTCCATGATGATGATCCGGGCGTTGCTGCTGACGGCCCGGGCGATCTCCATCATCTGGAGCTTCGCGGCCGACAGCGAGCCCGCCGGGGCCGCCGACGACGCCGAGCCGGGACGGAAAACGGCCCAGCCAGACGTTCTCCATGACGGGCCGGAAACGGATGGGGTGGAGCTCCTGATGGATCATGGAGATCCCCTCGTCCATGATGATGATCCGGGCGTTGCTGCTGACGGCCCGGGCGATCTCCATCATCTGGAGCTTCGCGGCCGACAGCGAGCCCGCCGGGGCCGCCG